>NZ_FYAJ01000003.1:300000-442834 GCF_900185625.1 Photobacterium andalusiense | reverse complement strand
CGGTATCAATGGTTGAATTACCCAAATAGAGATTCGATGTATTGGTAATAATATGGTATGCACCACCTAATGTTGGGTCGATACCATAGCTGTCTGGGGCATCCCCTAAATCAATGTCTTGCATTTCTATACGGTGGTCTTCGACTTCACCATAGCCATCAACGCCAAGTGAAGATATATCCGATATTCCCGTAACAACACGATTGACTAGACGTAAACGCAAATATAAATGGGTACTGCTACTTGGGGAAATCCCATTCCATTCCAGTTCTGTATTGACTTGCGTTACACCAGAAGGTATTTGAACAAGTTGCCCTTCACTTTCTTCAAACTGCCCATTACGATTAAAGTCAATCCAACCGGCTAATGTCGCCGTTGCGCCGGTATTATTAGTGACTTTTAAATACACTTTATAATCCGTTGACGTACTTTGAATAGGCATCAATGTCATGCCCCCTTCATCGTCTACGCTATCACTATCATCAGACGTCGCATCACTATCTTGTAATACACCGCTATCAATATCTGGTGCCGTCGTGCCTATATATAAATTAGTATCAATTAAGTGAGCAGGACCCAAATTAGATTCAGTCGTTTGGTAATTATTGGCAGCCGTTGACGCAGATGTATCAGGGGCATCACCATAGTCTGCAGCAGGATAAGCATCTGTTCTCCATAACACTTCTGATACAGATGCAGCTTGAGGATAAAAAGCAAGAAAATCAGCAGGGGTATTAACGGTTAAATTAACAATTCCTGGTCCCCAGACACCAGGGGCAGGAGGCGATAAAATATTGTCATCAATACCATCATGGTTAAGATCATTATGCGTAATAACAACAGCAGACTCACTCTCATCCGAGCCTAAATCATTATCTGTATCTAAATCACGCCAATCCGGCTCATCGATGCCATCGGTGTTCTCAGGTGTCAGCCCACCGGCATAAGCAGTATCAAGCCCTGTTGCATCATAAATACCACTAGGTGGTATATAACTATTCGTTGGTTGTGCTTCTAAGTTATCTGGAATGCCGTCGTTATCGGAATCTAAATCAACATGATCCGGAATACCATCACCATCGGTATCATATTGGGCACAATAATCAGACGCAGTAAATAAACCGACTTCCCGTATTTGGTAATTAGGGGCTGCGCCGCCAGTACCGGGACCTTTGTATGGTGCTTCAATAACAAAATATGCAATATCATTATATAGCTGACTAAAGCTATATTGATAAGTCACATTACTGGTTGTATACAGTGGCGCAAACGTTTCAGTCCCCATTAACTCATCACTGCTATTATATAAATATATCGTGGCTTCCTTAATACCATCGCCGAGATATACACCATCACCATCCGCACCATAGTCATTCGCTAATGAAAAACCATCCGCGCTTAATGGCGCGACTAAATTAAATGTAAATTTAATTGGAATACTTTGATCGGCCCAAGTAAAAGGTTGCCACCCAGTGCTGGTATTACCATCAACCCACTCCCAAGGTTTAGCTCCTGCACTCGTATTTTCTATATCAACCGATGAAAAATAAGTTGGACCAATATAATCCGTTCCCGCAGCGACACAAAAGGCATCACGCTCAATGGCATCTAAAATCCCATCGTTATCATCATCGACATCGACATCATCCATAACACCATCACCATCGGTATCTGTGGTACTTGGATCAATTTTTGTTGGATGAACATATTCTGAGTCATGGCTCAGTATCGCGGGATAAGATTGATAAGTGAACGGTAACTGAGCAAGCTTGGTTTTATTGTCATGGGTAATATATTCAAGATCCCAATCCCCCCCTAACTCAGAAGCCCCTGTTTTATCATTTGATGCGGCAACACTGACTCCAGTGTACTGGGCAAATTTATCAACCAGTAATTTACCCGCGTCGGTTTGGGCAATATCACAACCTAATAAATTAATGTGGGCATTATTTGCTAAGTGGCGGCCTAATATTGTTAATGTGTTTTTATATTGGTCAATATTATTTAATGTAATTTGATCCTGCCCAATAATAATTTTACCCGCTTCACTATGAGCAAAAATATCTAAGATTTGAATTTCTGATTCTGATTCTGATTCTATTTTTGCAATAATCTGAGAAATGTTTTTTATTTTGAGAATGGAAATAGCATTTTCTTTAAAATAAGGCTGTTCGAATAAATGAGCATCAACAACAGTGATCCTTTTAGAATCACTCGTCTGTTTCACAAAAAACGCAGATAACAATAGAATAACAATAGCTAATAAGAATATTCTCTTATTTATCCCTATTTTTATTTTTCTAAGCATAATGTCACTCTCAAACTAGAAAATAATAATCCTCTAGGTAACAGGCAATACTTATACCAACATTGAAAAAAGCACCTTAACATTAGTTATTTAACTAACCCTAAAGTGCTTTTGTGTTTTTAATCGTCTATTTGTAATTATTTCACTTTAACACGATAGGTCACATAGCCACTTTCTGCTGGGGCTAAGGTACCACCTAATTGCCACTCAATACCGCCTTCATAACCCACGGCATTGGCGTCATCCGTTGTTGTTACTGAGCAAGTAGCAATACTGGATGGTAATAATGTAGCTGGTGACGTGCAGTTCAGCACTTCTGCAAGTTCGGTATATTCAGGTATCGCATCAAACAGCTTGATAGTGTCAATCGGACCTGAGCCATTATTGATAAAGTAAATTTTATTCACCATTACAGTTGGTATCAAAGTACAAAACTTCAATGGAGAACAATTCCCATTTTTCAATAAAATTGTAAATTGAATACTCCTTTTACCACTCGCATTATTCTTTAGCCCAGCAATACGTTTTCCTGAATTGTAATAAGGAGCATAAGTTGTATTAAGATCTAAGTTCTTTACTACGTACTCATAGATTTGTAGTTTATATACGCCGTTAATAACACTACTTGTTATTAAGGTTGAACTTGTTTTAGTCCATCACCATCTATATCGCTTGAAATCCATGACATAGCACCGCCACGCAGTGAGATGCCTCACTAGAATACGAAAACAAAAATAACATTGAGAATATTATAAATAAAAAAGACTTTTATATTTATAACAACACATCAACCTATTAACACGAGGACTAAACAATATTTTAAATTAATCAAACAATTGATATTTAATAATTCGATTTGATCCATTATTGTCTACCATTAATAAATATAAATCTGTAACATCTCTTATTTTTTGGTACAAAAGATATTGATATAATCATTTTTTATATTCTTCTTGAATCAATTTCACATCGAAATACATTGGAATATCATGGACATCTTTCAAAAACTCTAGATTTATAGATGATATGTAATTAATAAATTCATTTTTCATTGAAATTGAACTACTTAATGGGATATATAACGATTCATAAAAATTATTATTTAATCGATTAAAATCCAAATCAGAAATGATCGCACTTATACCATCATGACTCGGAGTAAGAATTTTATAACTAATGAAGTTTATATTTTTCTTCGCATTCTTAAAATCAAAACTATTTAAATCAAACTTAGATATTTTTATTAATTTATTTTTATCACCATCATTACCTATCAAATAAATATCATCGTTGTTAAGAGCACTACCAACAAAAGTAAGCGCATTATATCTCTTTATAAACTTACTAAGTTATAAATTTAAATGTGATGACCTAAGTGTATAAATATGAGATAGATGATTTGATAAGTCTTTCATATTACTTAATAAAGTCAAAGAATTATGACCATTAAACTGATAGGATTTATTTTTTATTTTGACAACTACTCCCATATCCTTTGAAGATAATTTAATGGGAGAAGATAAAGCGACATCAAACTATGATTGATACTTCAAAGTACAAGAATAAAAAGGAAAAGAGAACAGTGCAATCAGCAGTGTAATAATAAATATATAATACTCCCTCCTATAATAATCTTCACATTATAGAAACTAAGCAAAATTCAAGCCAAAAAACAAAAAACAACAATTCATCGTATAATAATCCGTATATTAAATTGCTTGGTTTTCTTATATAAAAGACAACATTTTTGTTTTCCGAAAACGCTTTGGTTTTTTGCAAAATGCATACTAATATGTGAATTGATTATTTATAAAAACATCAAAAGACTAACACCAGTCTAACCATAAACAAATCACCTAAGGTATTATCAATGCCAAACAATCGGATAAATATAATATTTATTAAAGTCATTAAATTAATATTAATACTCATTAATTTTAGCTTTTCATTATCTATTTATGCTGCAGAAGGCGTTGGTTTGGTTTATCAAAGTACCTTACTTGATATTGGTGGTAGCGGTGGTGGTGAATTTGGTGAACGCATGTGCCCCTCTGGGCAATTAATGACAGGGTTTGATTTTTATAATCAAAACACTGGCG
Source organism: Photobacterium andalusiense (assembly GCF_900185625.1). Lineage (GTDB taxonomy): Bacteria > Pseudomonadota > Gammaproteobacteria > Enterobacterales > Vibrionaceae > Photobacterium > Photobacterium aquimaris. The sequence goes on along the minus strand of NZ_FYAJ01000003.1, from coordinate 438,427 downwards.
GAAGTTTAGATGGTACCGCGCTACGAGGACAATGCTCACAAGTATCCGTTGTCGGTAATGTCGCCACTCTCACTCCTGCTGGAACCACACCGTGGGGAGGACCACAATCAGGTACTTTATATTCCGGCGATTGCCCAGCCAATCAAGCCGTTGTCGGGGTACAAGCCGATACAACTACATGGCCAGTTATGGGTTGGTTTAAGCTATATTGTGCTCCAGTTACATTTAATTCGAGTACCAATCGGTTAGAAATAGGAGCAGCGCCAGCTACACCCTCAACCGGTATTATCGGTCCTAACCGTAACTATCCAGGTACTTTTTATAATCGTGTTGTTGCCCCTACCGGTCAGGCCATCGCTGGATTTAACGGCCGTTCGGGAGCGGCATTAGATAAGGTCCGCTTTCGCGCTTATTCGTTTGTTCAAGCCAGCATGACCCTTAATGCCGTAGTTGAAAATGGCTCGGCTTTACCTTCTGATTTTGATCTTATCGCTACCGATTCTGCCGCAATTGCGGTTACCTTTTCTTCTGGCGATACCAAACCAATGACGCCAAGCTCCTATAGCTTTACATGGGCAGGTTCTAGTGATTATGAACTAGTCTCCTTTTCTTGTGCCAACCCTTTAACTGTTACTAATGGCAATAATTATAACTGTACTTATACGTTTCGATTAATTGCCATTGATTATGGCGATGCTCCTGATAACGCTGCGGGAACGGGTAATGATAACTACAATACAACTAAATCCGATAATGGGGCTCGCCATTATGAATATAATTTTGATGATGATGCACAAGTTGATATCACTATTGGTAGCCAATGGGATCCTGACGATGGCACCTTACAAAATATTTCCGCGACCAAAGACGACACCACGGATACTCCTAATGACGAAGATGGCGTGACTTTCAACGCTAATATGAAACCAGGCGATACAGAAACACTGACCATCTCAACCACACTTGACTCTGGTTCAAATCTAACCAACGTTAACCTATATGTTTGGATAGATTGGAATCGCAACGGTAATTGGAATGAAGCGGGCGAATTAATGGTGAACGAGGCATCAATTACACCTAATACTGCTAATAATTACGCAATAACTGTGCCAGCAACAGCTGATCTTGGTTATACCTATATGCGAGTCCGAGCCTGTTCAAATACCGATTGTAATACACCCATTGGAGAAGTAATGGATGGTGAAGTGGAAGATTACCGTATTTTTATTTCTGCTCTTAATCTAGATAATACCTGTGACAAACTTTATGTTACCGAGTCAAATGATGATGGCAACAATTTTACGTATTCATCGGTAGAGCCAGATCAACCGTTTACTTTTATGTTTGATCCGATAAAAACCAATATTAATTATCGTTTAATGAATGGATTAGCCTTTGATCGTATAACGGGCAAAATGTACTCAACCTATATTGATGGTAGTCATATTGCTCTTGTTATGACTGATATCAGTGGCACCAGTTTCATTCCACTGGGCTACATTTATGCTGATGATAACTATAGCATTGATTCAACCGACGGTGATGGCCCTCTTTCTATCAATAAGGGGGATCGTTTACTCGAAAACATTGGTGGTGAATTTACTGCAAATATGGGAACCATTTCACGAGATGGACAAACTTACTACATTGCTATGAATCGGTGGGATAGTTTGATCAGTATTGATTTAAATGAGCGAAGTTACAGCATTAAAAAACTACCACTCGCTATCATTGGTACCGATCCTGATGGTATTCGTATTGGTTCAGATTGGGCGGTATCGGAAAGCGATGGCTTAATTTATGCCGTTGATCTCACCGGTAATGGCTTTGTCGTTGCAAGTACAATAGCTGCAGCAAAAACCGAACCAACAACGCCTATGTTATATCGCTATGATCCCAACGCAAATACGGTCACCACAATCAACTTAAATTTTAATGGTGCTAAAGCGCCAAATATATGGACTGGCGCTGTCGCGACTGACGATTTAAATCATTTTTATGCATTTACTATTGGTGGTGATCACGATACCAATGGTGATGGCAGTTATGATCTATTTAATAAAGTGGGTATGTATCGCATTAATATGATCACTGGAGACGCCTCATTTGTAATCCCAAGTGATTACACTCGCGTTGATTTTCATGATGCCGCAGGATGTATCTCAAGTATAGATAAAGGTGATGCACCTAGTTCTTATGGTGAAGTTGGACACCGTAATGATGATGTTGATGTATCCGGTACACCAGATTTAATCTTGGGTACAAAATGGGACCCCGATCTTTATTATTTCTACAGTGAAGATGCAACTGGTGATAATTTCACCGGAGAGGATGATGAAGAAGGTGTCGTTATGCCCGCAGATATTATTGTTGCCACCTCAACAACACTTCCCATTACTGTCACTGGAAACAGTGGCTTTCTTAATATTTTTGTTGATCTAAATGGTGACGGTGATTTTAACGATACGGGTGAATTAGTATTAGATGATTATAGTGTTGTTAATGGCGTAAATAATGTTCCGATAACACTTAACGCAGCTTATACCGAGGGATATAACGGTGATAGCTTTATTCGCTTCCGTTTATGTAATGCTGCCGATACCTGTGACAGCCCAACAGGCACCGTTGCTAACGGGGAAGTTGAAGATTACATGTTCAATCTTATCAATCAAATCATATTGAATGGTACGGTGTTTGAAGATAATGGTAAAGGCGCTGCGACAGCACATAATGGTACCCAAGAAGGTGAAGAACGCGGGCTAGCAAATTTTATTGTCAAAGCAATTTATGACGATAGTGCCATTACCGGTTATGTGCCAAATCAATTGATCCAACAAACAGTCACATCGGGAGATGGTAGCTACTCTTTTACTATTCCAGTTGAACTTGCCGATAAACAAATAAAAATCCAAGTCGTATCACAAGCGCCATGGGTTAATATTTCTGAAGTCGATATTACAGATGCGTCTTTAAATTTAGTTGGTAAAGTTGTTAATAGTTCAATTACGGATAGTGTACTTCTCGTCACTCCCACGGCAGGAGATATTTTAAATCATCTCGATTTTGGTAAAGTAACTGTACCTACATTAGAGCCAGATAATTATACCGAAGGTGAACCCGGCGTTCCGGTGTTTTTTAGTCATAAATTTAAGGTTAATACCAGCGGTAATGTAAGTTTTACTATCAATAATATTACAGATACCCCATCAGGTTATCCGTGGGCAAGCATGCTGTATTCTGATACTAACTGTGATGGTGAATTAGATACGCTTACAGACACATTAATTACTACCACGATTCCCGTTAGCGCCAATGCAACCACTGAAGTTTGTGTGACCGCTAAAGTCATGGTACCCAATAATGCCGCGTTACATTCCGTATATAATCATCAAATAAGTGCAACGATGGATTTTAGTAACAGCACGATAGTTCAAACTGTTAATGATACCGATACGATTAAAGTCAGTTTTAGTCATGCAGGTGAACTTGAAATAGAGAAAACAGTTAAAAATATCACGCAAATCGGCGCGATAGAAAGTCGTAGTAATACCGCTAAACCCGGCGATATATTAGAATATAAAATTCATTTTATAAATAATGGCTTAGGTATAATTAATACCGTTAATATTTTTGATACTGTACCAGAACATACCCTATTATCAAATCCAATCAGTTGTATTCCATCTACAACACAAATACCAACAACCATCACTTCGTGTAATATTATCACCACGGATGGTAGCAATATTAGTGGTTATACTGGCGCAATTAAGTGGATATTAACAGGCAGTCTAGCCCCGGCTAAAAATGGCTATGTAACTTATCAAGTAACGGTAAAATAATTAAAACATCATACTCTCAAGGCCAATAAAATCGCATTTATATTCAATGAGTTCTAGATATTAGAACTCATATTCTTGAATTAATTCGCACGGATCTCTCGTAGATATCGGTAAATAGTATGAATAGAAATATCTAACCCTTTCGCTGCAATCTGGGCACTGTCTTTAAGATCAAAAACCCCTAGATCGTGTAAGCGCGTTACAATTTCTCGACTCTTCTTTGATGGGGGAATCCCACTATCGGTAATAACTTGCTCACGTACCGTTTCAATTGAACTATGCATCATTTCATCATTATTTCGAGCAAATGTTTCTGCTGTAACACTGTGATCACAATAACTATTAATGTTTGGCATCAAGCTATGGATCATTGATTGAAAAGGTGCATCTAAATTAAAATTCACACAAAGTAAACCTATTGCTTGGTGCTGTTTATTACGGATCACCGTAGTTAATGAACGCAACGTCTTACCATTAGGTGACTTGGTTATATAAGCTTTAGATACATCTTGTCCTTCATTTAATTTTACTAATGCAATATTAGTGATGGGTGCGCCTACTTCACGCCCTGTAATATGTCCATTTGCAATTTTCATAATTGACGGATTACGCGAATCTAAACAATGCAACAATACTTCAGTATGCTCTCCCCACATCGCCGCAATACCATCAACAATATTTTCCATTGCGTGAAGAATATCATAATCACTCTCGGTCAATTCATGCATTTTTTCTACCTTTTATCACCACAAACCACTCTATATAAGCAGTTTTATCATATTATTAATATTTAAGCAGCATAATATCGATGATTACAATATCTATGTTTTTCATTTTCACCATCGATATATGCTTAAGACCCAGCACAATAAGCTTCTGACTTAATTAATGATATTGATATAAATAATAAAAACAAAGATCTTCATTTAAGTTTAAATGATATTATTATACTTTTAATACATTATTGTAAAAATAATATTACAAAAATAAAAAATCCCGACCAAGGCCGGGATTTTTTATTTAATCATGGATAAATAACAGCACTTGCCAATATTTAACTCATTAATTAAATTTAAATAAAGCGAATTTTAACTGCTTTAAGCTTATTGCTTGAATCATCTAACGTAAATTCAACCATACTACCTGATGATGGCTGTGAACGACTGCAAACTTGAGATGCATCGAAACGAATATCGCCACCAAGATCGCTAGTAATTAAACCAATTTTTTCAACTGGGTTGAAGCTACGAATAATACCTGTTTGTGAAGTCATAGTTTATATTTCCTTTACGCCCAAATATTGCTTTTATAATTAGCATATATATTTGAGGCTATCAATTTGAGTTTAAATAGTTTTATACCAAATGATTAATTCACCTTGATATAGAGCTTTACTCATTGACCTACTACTTCTTAACTATAAGATCACCCTTCTTATAGCTTTGCACTGCTACAACGTTTGCAACATAAACGAATAACAATGATCAGAAATGACATTGTGGTTTTATTTAAAACACATTAGGTCTGAGCAACAGACGAATCGAACATTAACGCCTATTTTTGATGCTGTAAATATTTTTTTTATAAAAATTGATGGAAAATTGTGGATAACCACTGAACAAAACCACAACACATTGTTTTAAAAGAAAATAAACAGGAATCAAAAAATCAAAACAAACACAGCAATCGTTCAAAAAACACACAAAACAATCAATAAAACATACTACAATTATATTACTGGTTATCTTTATTTCGCAATGATAAGAAATTCTACTTGTGGTCGAACAATAAATAGTCTGCATTTTTGCAAGGAATAATTACGATATAAAATGATTAGGTTTCTGATCTCAGCGCATGTAAAGTATACCTATATATACGATAGTTATAAGGAACCTCGATGAAAGGTATTCTATCAATACAGTCACATGTTGTTTACGGTCACGCTGGTAATAGTTCTGCAGTATTCCCTCTTCAGCGTATGGGATTTGAAGTATGGCCACTACACACCGTACAATTTTCCAACCACACTCAATATAAGCAAGGATGGACAGGTAAAGCCTTTCCAGCAACAGAATTAATTGACCTTGTCAAAGGCATCAACAACATTGATCAGCTTAAAAACTGTGAAGCAGTCCTTACCGGATACCAAGGTAGTGCTGATCAATGTTTAGCCATTATTGATACGGTTAAAACAGTTAAACAACAAAATCCAAATGCGATCTATATTTGTGATCCTGTGATGGGTGATCCTGAAAAAGGTTGTATCGTCGCTGATGGTATCTCTGAATATCTTATTAACGATGTCATGCCACTAGCGGATGTTATTGTTCCAAACCAATTTGAACTTAGTCAGTTTGTTGGTATGACAATTAATACATTAGATGATGCAGTTAAAGCCTGTCAGCATGCATTAACATTAGGACCCAAAATGGTACTAGTGAAACATCTCCATAGTTTATCAGCTGATAAATTCTCAATGATGCTGGCAACCAAAGATGGCTGTTACTTAGCTCAACGTCCACATTTAGCATTTGATAATCAACCTGTTGGTGTAGGTGATCTTATTTCATCACTCTTTACTGGTGGTTTATTAAAAGGCTGGTCAGCAGAACAAGCGTTTGAACATGCTCATAATGCTTGTTATGCGGTATTGAAAGAAACTCACCGTCGCGGTGAGTGGGAACTACAAACCATTGCAGCCCAAGATGAAATTGTTGCACCGACTGAAATTTTTCCGATCACGGAAATTAAATAATACTGCTCTTCTAATCACCAATAAAAAGCAGCCTCGCGCTGCTTTTTTGTTTTTACTTTACTCATTTTCTCAAAAAAATCACAACACATTCCCATAGACATCAAATGAACGCCGATTAACAATCGTTAATGTGGTTGCCACCGACAGCACACCTGACACAAAAATTGCCACCATAATCACTAACTGATATTTAACCGCTACCAGTGGCATTGCTCCACCTAAAATTTGACCTGTCATCATACCGGGTAAACTAACAATACCTAATGTCGCCATTGAGGCTAACTGAGGCGCAAGTGCTGCTTTAAACGCCGTACGAATAAAAGGTTGAGCAGGATGTGGCGCTCCTAGTGTTAAATAATATTGATACTCATGATGATTTTCCTTGAGCAAACTGCCCCAACGCGATAACGCCAATACATTGGCCGTTAAGCTATTGCCCAACAACATCCCAGCAACAGGGATCATATATTGTGCTTGCCACCACGGTGAAACTTGAATAACACCAGCTAAAACTGCAGGTAATGCCACTGATAACGCGACAAATTGTCCACAAATAACCGCTGGCAATACACGTTTTAAGTTAACTTCAGAACGTTTACAAATGGTATAACTGGCAAACAGAGCCATCACCGTTAACCAAACCACATTAAGGCTAATACTCTGCCAACCAAATAAGGTATGTAAATAAATACCGACCACAGAAAGTTGTAATGTCATTCGCAGTACAGATGTGATCATTGTACGACTCAAGCCGAGCTGCCAACGCTGAAATAACACTAATGGAATCAATAATAATAAGTAAAATCCAGCCATTGCTGACCAGTGTAAATCGATAGAGTGAGTGAGCATCGTGGTCATGGGTCTATTCCTGCTCTATATCCATGTTATAAACCTTATCTGCTGTCGCAAGCCACAGAGGATCATGGGATACCGAAATGCAGATGACGTTTAATGAAGCTATTAACTCAATGATAGTATTACGTGCAGCAGGATCTAACGCTGAAGTTGGTTCATCCATTAACCACACTGGCCGTTGCATCAGCACTGCGCGTGCAATTGCTAAGCGCTGCTTTTCACCTCCAGACAAAATTGCGACCTGCTTATCAAGGGCTATCTTTAATCCTGCTTGTAATAATGCTTGCTCACACTCTTGGTTCGATGGTTTCGTTATTACAGATGACATCGATTTAAGATCCCAAGCTAATACTAATACCTCTAACACCGTTTCAGCTCCCATCACTGCTTGCTGAGGTAAATAACATATTTGTTGACGCCAAAAAGACAACTGTGCAGCATCAATAACTTGCTGTTGATAACTAAAATGCCCATGCTGAGGTGGTTTAAGGCCAGCTATCACTTGTAATAAACTACTCTTGCCACATCCAGATGCTCCAGATAAAGCTAAGTGTTGTCCTGATGATAAAGAAATAGTGAGTGGATTTAACTGAGAATGCTCAAAGCCTGAGCGTAATTCAAACATACATAAGCATGTTGATTTTAAGATAGTGTTGGACGGTAAACTCATCATGAGATAACACAATAGCTGTTAAAAGTAGTGCTATAAGTGTATAAAAACCAGAGAATTACACAAATAGTTTGATTTAATAATCGTTATTAGTGTAATCAATAAAGCGCGGAAAAAAGAGTAGCAGCCTAAAATTTAAATAAAAAAATACCGACATAATGTCGGTATTTTACAAACTTTAACGACAAAGCAAATTAGATAGCTTCAACGTTTGCAGCTTGAGGACCTTTCTGGCCTTGTTCTACTTCAAAAGACACTTTTTGGCCTTCAGCAAGAGTTTTGAAGCCTTCACCAGTGATAGCACGGAAGTGAACGAATACGTCAGCGCCGCCGTTGTCTTGAGTAATGAAACCGAAACCTTTCTCTTCGTTAAACCACTTAACGATACCAGTTGATTTAGACATGACTGTCTCCAATATTGTATTAAATAATTCGCAAAATTGCGTAATGTAGCCAGAAAAAGAATTATTTATGTTATAGCTTATGAGTGGAAAGCTTCATGACACTGGTAAAGCGTTACAGAGAAAGTTTTCTAAAACATAATGTTACATATAAATAGGTCTGAATTACAGGCCGATGTCTATACTAATGAAATTGATTCGATTGTATAGCCTTTTTTTTAATATTTAACGGTCTAAAAACAATAATTTTTTTTATTACTTATCATTCAAGACATTACACTTAAAAAAATAGCATCTATAACTATTCTAATTTAGAGCAACACACTGAAACTGTTCATTTTTTATCAAATTTTACCGTATATCAATCCCATATATTACGCTCAATAAAATATGAATAGATCTTCATTTTTTAGACGATAAATAGCAATGAGCAACATAATTAATATGTTACTCATTATATTTGATTCAAACGTTATTATTTATTGGTAATACGGTTGAATGTTACAACAGAGTAGGTCAATGGCACTAATTGCGGACGATCCTGCGCGATATAATCAATAAATGCTTGAGCATCGGTATTACAAACCGTATTAGCTGCTTTACAATTTGGCGCTGCACCTTGGTAGTTCACTTGGTATTTATCGCCTACTTTCTCAATATTGTTAACTTTAAACCCAGTAAGCTTACCATCAATATAAGCAAGATCTACCCGCCCAGAATGCTTCTTCTGTGCTTGATATAATGGCGTCCAGCCATCATTTCCCGTTGCGTTATAATTATTAATTGCAACATTGTAAGTTTTATTATCTTGAAGTGGTGTCCACACAGGGTGCTGCTCAGTACCAGTCATTACCTCTACATTGCTAAGCTTACCTGCTTTATGCGCCACTGTTTCTGTAAACTTATAACGAATATGGCCACCATACGGGAATTTACCTGCATGAGAACCTTCAGGAAGCGTCGCTGTAACCGTTTGTTCTAATAGTTGCTTAATCACTGAACCTTTAACTGGAACAACTGACATAAAATTAGAAAACGGTAATAGCTCTAAAGATACGTTACCTTCACGGTATTGCCCTGCTTCAATATTAGTACGAATACCACCAGCACCGATCAAAGAGAAATCCACTTTCATGCCAGTGACTTTTTGTACTTGAGGCTCATTTGCCCAATAATATTGTCCTTCAGCAATTAATGGTGCAACATCTGAACCATGGTTATCACTACCGCGATCGCCAGGACGACGTTCATGTTTAATTTCTTGAGGTACTTGAGCAATGGTCTTTCCATATGCTTTATCAACAGCAGGTTTATATTTACTATCAATACGCTGACGTAATAAAACATCTTCATCAGCTATGGTGATTTTCTCATGATTATCGATAAATTTTTCTACACGTGTCGTTTCTACCGGACTAAATTTATCTTTTTTACTGCGATCTGCATGATGATAAAATTCATCATTACTTAGCAATGTATTATGACCTACGCATTGGGTCACATCGCCTTTAGCATCAAAGCTTACATTTACTCGACCAATCGCTTGTGCATACTCTCCAGCTTGAACAACACAAGTTTCAGATTTACCGTCAGGGTTCTTAACCATCTGAGCATATATGCCATTATTGTTTAACCCTAAATCAGTAAAGTCACCTAATAATGTATGTGAATGTCCACCAACAATTAAATCAATGCCATTCACTTTCGATGCAACATCTAAATCAACAGCGTTACCGATATGGGTTAATGCAATAATATTATCAATCCCTTTGCTTTGTAGCATATCGACTGTCGCTTGCGCTGTTTTCACCATATCATTAAATTTAACATCACCCGTATTAGGCGCAATATTTGGCATGTTATCAAGTGCTAAACCAAATACCGCAACAATGTTTTTATCTTTTGGTAAGTGATTAATATCTTTGACAATAGTTTTGTTATTACCATCAAAAGCAAATACTTGGTAAGGACGTAAATTAGTTTGATTTTTCAGATCGGCATCTTGGCTAGTGTCAATATTAGCTGCTAACACAGGGAAATTAATACTACTAATAAAAGCATTAAGTTTTTTATTATTTAAATCAAATTCATGATTACCCAATGCCATTGCATCTAAGCCCATTTTACTGAGTATATCCGCATTCATTGCACCATGGTTTAACTTAAAATATGCACTGCCTTGCCATGCATCGCCACCATGTAGAAACAGTAAACTTTGATTTTCTTGCTTAGCTTCGTCTTTATATTCCTTTGCCATCGTTTGTAGGCGAGGATAACCACCAAACTCATTATAAACACGTGTACCATCAGCTTTAAAGCTTGATTTCACTGGGTCAAAATTAGAGTGGGTATCATTAATATGAGCAACCGTCAGTGAGAATGGTTGGTGCTGAACCGCAGGTGGTGTTGCACACCCTGAAAGCGCTAAAGCGATAGATAATGCGATGAGTGGCTTATTAAACATACGTGATCCTTACTTTATTGTAATCGTTTGCGCCGCAAGCATACTCCACATCAAATACCTTTTCAGTAGCATGTATCAAAATATTGTTCTTTTAAATGACTTATTTGTTTCGAATTAATGCAAAAACGGCTTCTTTAATAAGAAGCCGTTTAAATCAACACTTTTATTATTGATAAAAACTTACTGGATGATTTTTAGATCTGTTTTAGGTATACAACAACATGCCAATACTTTACCTTGCAGCCTTTCTTGCGGTAATAATGCGGGAACATCAGGCTGCTCAACTTGCCCTGAGGCTAATGTCACTTTACATACACCACAAAAACCAGCTCGACAACTATAATTAAGGCCAATACCCGCCGTCTCAGCTTGCTCTAATAATGTTTTCTGGTTATCACCACTAAAAATATGCCCATTAATATTAAGCTTTAGGGTTTGTTTTGGGGATAATGTTCCACGTAAAGGTCCAAAGGCTTCTTGATGATAACGTGCAGGAGCGACGCCCATCTTTAGTAATAGTTTTTTAGCCGCCACCATAAAAGCGTCTGGCCCACAAACAAATACTTGGCGCTTATCTAAATCACTGATCATTGCTAAATGACTAAGACTTAAACGGCCGGATTCACCTTGCCAATCTCGTCGTGGTTGGCTAAGTACAATCCGTAAATCAAGCGATGGATGCATATTTTCAAGTTGATGTAATTCTTGTTGCGAAGGAATATCCGCTTCAGTGCTACATTGATGATAAAACACGACATCGCGAATATTATCGTTATCAGATAAATACCTCAGCATAGAGAGCATCGGTGTAATACCACTTCCGGCTGACAGTAATAATAATTTATCGGTATGAACACCTAGATGAAAGTCGCCATTAGGCTTGTCAGCAACCAATACATCCCCAACTTGGAAATATTGGTGTAACCAGTTAGAGACACGACCATCATCGATACGTTTGACCGAAATAGCATAACGCCCAGGCCGAGAAGGACTCGATGAGAGTGTATACCTGCGTGATATAAACTCACCGTTAATTTCAAGTTGTAACGGCAAATGTTGACCTGGTAAATAAGTCGGCAATGAAGATTGCTGATGTGATTCCAACCAAAACGTCGTGAAATCAGCGGCAATCTCTTCTCGTTCAACGCAAGTAAGTTGCAATTTCGTGGCTATATTATCGACATACACTGGTTTGGGTTGTGTTTCTAGTATTTCGATTTCATCTCCAGCACGAATAATACCTTCATTAATCGCCACTAAATTTTGACCCAAAAACACTTCACCCTGTGCATCTGCACGAAACGTTACCATGGTTTTTAAGGGTTCTTTAAGTGGACTAAATTCGCCCGTTAAAGGGTTAACTGTCGTCAAAATGCAACGCGCACACGGTTTGACAGCTTCAAACTCTACCTCACCAATACGGATCCGTTTCCAGCCATCTTCTGCAAAAGCGTCAGTATTAGACACCACTAAATTAGTTCGAAACTGTGCCATTGTGTGCTGTTCACTACTACGTTCATTTAACGCTGCTAATGATGCTTCACTGATAATCAATAGTGGATAACCATCAGCAAAACTAACGTTATGTCCAATTTTAGGTCGTACTCGCTGAGATTGTTGACCACAAAAAAGTAACTGTACTGAATGACCAATAATGTCACTGAACCATTGGTTGGCTATTACCGTGGTTGTATGAGCATTAAAATTATCATTCCAGACCGTGGCTACTGCATCTTTCATATCAAAATCAGCATACTGTAAAACAAGATCGGCTTTATTCGAATATTGCAGCACTAACCCTGTCATGGTCAATGTTGCATTAATTTTAACCATTTGAGGATATTTACGTGCAGTGATCATCGCACCATCATCACTGGCTACCATAAAGCGCCGATCAAACGCCAGCCCTTGTTTTTCAACCCAGGCTTGAGATTGAGTTAACGCCGCAATCGATTTCACGGGATAAACATGTATATGTGATAATGTTGGTATTGTTGAGGATTGGCTCACGGTGATCTCCATACACAGAAACATTCCTAATAAATTCACTCCAATTATTTAACATTTATCACCAAATAAACAGCCAATAGTTTATTTATGAATAATTATTTTGCTTAGTGATGGCAAATTATTACATATATAAAACCATTAGTTATGCTAGATTTATAAAAAATTTATAACATTTATTATTCCATCCTAATCCCCTCTTGGAGACGATATGCCCCTTTTACGATCCTTTTGGCGCTACATTGTTCATTACTTTCCTAATGTTGGATTACGCCACCTGCACACAACCCTTGCAGGGTTAATTATTCTGCAAATATTAAACAGTAATCTACTGCATATGACTCATACAGGTGTCGTAAAAGCTGGCATGTTTAATACACTATTTTTATGGGTACATATTGTTTTAGGATCGTTAACAGTACTTGCGACAATTGGCATGATAATTTTCATGTTAACCAAACAATCTTTTAAACAATTCTTTCCCTATCTTTTTGGTGAAAATGCTATTTTAAAAGACGATCTCAAGCAGATTTTAAAAGGCAAGCTACCAGAACCTCGTGAACAGGGCCTTGGTAATATTATTCAAGGGTTAGGTATTGGTGCATTAATCTTAATTGAAGCTGCGGCATTAATTTGGCTTGTGCTATGGCTCAATCACTCCCCTTATGCCAACGATGCACGTGAAATTCATAAATCACTAACAGGGCTTATTGAGGCTTATTTGATTGGTCATGGTGGCATGGCATTATTGCATTTCTTTATTGAACGTAAGCGTTTTCAATAGTCATGATAAAAAGAACAAAAAAAGCAGAGCTCAGGCTCTAAAGCCAATCGGTTAAGATCTAAATATTTAGGTTAAACGATGCTCGCTGTATGTAAAAATCCGAAAATATTTATATTCTCGGATTTTTTATAGATGCATCACAAGCCTTAAATATCATTAATGCTTGTAAATCAAATAGATACTATTAATAGAGTAGATAAATATTTTGTTGTTCCTAGTGCGTTAACACAATGTCGAAAAACAGAACGCCAAATATACACCAAGCCGATACGAGATACCCTTTACAAATAAATGGCAAATCAGCAAATGTTAACATCAAAGTAGTAAGAATATCCCTGTGATCATCAAAGTGGTTTCGATAGCTATATCAAAGAATTGCCCCCCTACCTCGTCTACCGTGATGTGTCTTACATCACCATGCTTCAATAGCTAAGTCGTCTATCTAGAACGTAACTAAACCTCGTTTACATAGAGCTTTATTGTATTCACTCCAGTTCGTAATATTATTCGAATTACTCATATCATCGTCATAATTCTGCTTGAAGTGGTCAAGTAAAATTAGCCACTGATTTATATTCATTATTAAATCGGCGTTCTGATTCATTAGGCGTCAAGCCACCGTTATATTGATGGGGCCTGACTTGGTTGTAATATCGGATAATGTATTTAGTGATCGCCACTTTAGCTTCATTCGATGAACGATAACCCGCCGTTGGCATCTATTCTGTTTTAAAACTTCTAAAAAAGCGTTCCATCGGGGCGTTATCCCAACAGTTTCCACGTCGACTCATACTTTGTCTAATTTGATACCGCCAAAGTAATCGGCGAAATTGTTTACTTGTGTAATGACAGCCTTGATCGGTAATATTTAAAATAAAAGAAGAAACATATAAAGTATTAATCTCAATAATTGATACTATGCGTTACTCATCCCTTGATATAAGAAGGTAGAAGGGAAAAGACATTCCCTAGAATAGTAAAGCCGAGGCCTCAACACTACGCAAAAAAAAAGCCGTTCACCTGAAGTGAACGGCATTAGAGATCAAGGCTCTGCTTTTTTATTTGAGGCTTACTTTGCTTTAACTGCCCAACCGCCACATTGTTGCGGATAGACTCGTCTAATAACCTTCTTATTCTGTTTTTTAAGTAGAATATGACAAGTTTCAATAATTAAACCAAAGGCCATTGCAAAATACACATATCCTTTGTTCAAGTGAATAGCAAAACCTTCTGCCATCAACATACCGCCCAACATCACTAAGAACAGTAGTGCTAATGTTTTCAATCCAGGATAACGCATCACATAATCGTTAATTTTCTCAGCACATAGAACCATAATGACCGCTGACGCTAGAATAGCCGCAACCATTAAAGGCACTTCGCTGGTTAAACCAACCGCAGTGATCACTGAGTCCATTGAGAATACCGCATCGACTGCGACAATCTGCAATAATACTAATGCAATACCGGCTCTTACTGTACTTGCTTGTTGCTGATGAGCATGGCTAAAACACATCCATAATTCTTTTAAGCTTTTAGCTAATAAGAATGCACCACCACCGATCATGATTAAATCACGTCCAGAAAAATCATAACTCAACACATTAATTAATGGTTGTGTTAACGACATTACCCAACTAATAGAGAACACTAATCCGATACGCGCAGCGACAGCGAGTGCAATACCAAGATTACGGGCCATTTTACGTTGGTGTACTGGTAAACGTTCACAAAGTACAGAAATGAATACAATATTATCGACGCCTAATACCACTTCAAGTGCAAATAGGGTCGCAAATATCATTAATGCTTCAGGCTGAAGAAATAACTCTAGCATTGAACAAACTCCACAGAAATGGAGTTAGGAATTAAAGAACAACTCGAGGGGTCGTCCATATGTGTTTTGATACCTCAATAAAGAATGAGGGTGTATTTGAGCAGTAAACACAGAAAATGAAAACATAACAAATGTAACCAAATGTAATGGATTTTGATTGATTCATACTAAGAATATATATCAACCGATATCTTACCAAAGAGCTAGTACACACACCCTTTGAACTCTATAACCAACTTTTCTGATAACTGTATAGATGAGTACGATTTAACCATACATCCCCGATAAACAAATTGATTCCATTTATCTTGCTGCTTATCAAAATAGTAAATTGGAGCGGAGAGCTCATGATAACCAGAGCTTTGATAAACTTTCGGCTCATAGGCAAAAAGGAAAGAACAATCAACACCCAGAGAAAGTAAATGTCTGTCAATAGCTTCAACTACAGCCTTGCCTAAACCTCGGCCTCGACATTCAGAGCTCACAGCAATACCACCAACGATACCACCTTTGAAATCTATCTGATATTTTGATACATTTTCCGCTCATAGCCAAACCCACACGCACAAATACGCCCTGACCGCTCAATGACAACAGCACAACGAAACTCAGAGTTAATAGCAACATGACATCCAACATTAAATACTGACGACAAAAATAACTCTAAATCATCTTTGTACTTATTAATTTCATCTATAACTATGACTGATAATTTCAAGGCTACCTCCATTCACATCACGCCGCATAACACGTTTATTACTATGCAGATTTGTCTTAAATTTACCACTTAAAGCTCATTTGGAAAGCTCATTTGGACAGCCAAATCTTTTAGCTCATCTGGACAGCCAAATCTTTTATTCTTAAATAGCTCCCCCTAAATAACAAACTATTCAACCGGTAACAAACTCCTTTACTATAAAAATTCAGCTTATTATCCGTTAAAACAATGCGATTTCCATATTTCACAATCGACAACACCCACAATCCTAACGGTTATTGCGGTACTTCATTTTGTTATAAGAAGCTATGTCTATTTAGGGTGCAATTGATAACTCGCCGACTTTCCTTTGCACCAATGACCACCAACATGTTGTTTAAAAGCACACATTTGAGGCCATTTTCCGCTTACATTAGCATAACGTTCCATAAACTGTTCACTATGCTCAAGCCAAGCATCTGACGTTATTCCCAGTTTTTGCAAAATATTTGGTTGATTTGATGATATAAAGCCTTTTTTATCATTGCGAATACAACGACCAGTCCAGTTAATCAGTTCAAGGTAATCTGCAAAAGCAAAGTTTATTCCGGCTGTTTTTGCCTGATGTTCAGCACCAACAAAGGGTAATAATTGAAAATGTCCTTTATTTGATGGTGATTGTTTAGCTGAGGTTTTCGTTTGCTGATATTCACGAATGCGTTGCTGAATCGAGGTAAAATCTGATTGCTCTAATGACGGCGTAACGCCAGCCCTGATCGGATTTAAATCAACATACATCATGCAAGATAGCAACGCTTGCTCGTCTAATAATGCTTGAGATTTAAATCGCCCTTCCCAAAACGCCCCTTTGCATTTATCTTCTTTATTGGCTTTGCGTGCTATTTCTTCATTAAGACAGCGCATAAACCAGCTAATACTGCCTAATCGTTGCTGCCATTCAGTGACTAAATTTGATAACGCTTGTTGTTTTTCTGCACCTATTTGACCCTCTTTTAAGAAATCGACCGCAATAGGATGACCATTAAATAACTGCAACCAGCGTGATATTACTGCTTCTGGAGTTAGCTTTTGCTGTTGTTCAGTATCTATTTTCAGTACCAAATGATAATGGTTACTCATCACTGCATAAGCACACACATCAATGCAAAACACAGATGCTAATTGTTTGATTTTATTTACTATCCAACCTCGACGATGGTGATAGTTTTTACCGTTATATGGATCGTTGCCACATAAATATGCACGCCGTACACAGCGGTTAATCACATGATAAAACGGCGTGATTTGAGGCTCGATCAATTTACGTCTTGAGATTGTCATTAGTTTCACCATAAGCAACTGGAAGCTTAAGTGTAGTTACTCATGGTTGATGTGCAAAGTTATGGCTGTCCTTTGTTCTGTATGAATTTAAAAAAAATCAAATACAGACAAAAAAATTACAATTATTAGATAACAATATTGGTATTACTGGCCACAACATTAACAAACTTAAGTTGTTCGTCCATTTAGATTGAAGTTCATTGGAAGAGCTTATTTGACGATGCTTCAGAAATTGAGATCTAAAAGCATTATTTAATTCATATCCAGATATTGTACTTTCATAACCAGCAATAGAAAATACAGGATAATACAATGTATTTAGATCTGGATGGTGTACAAATACACGAGTCAATTCCCAAGCTACATCACAAGGAACGGATCGTTTACTAATTACATATTTTTCATTAATATCAGCGCCTTTATATACTAATGTTTCATAGCTATATCCAGTATAACTTTCTTCATATTGTATTGCCTCCCAGCCACAACTCGCAATAAATTCATCACCAATCCAAGGGTATATGATTTTATTATTTTCGTGTTTCCAAGCTAATGGCATTATAATAATAGCAGCAATAATAATCGAAACTATTTTCGTTTTTATTAAAACGCCCTTCAACGCATAAATAAAAATAATGACAAAGGGTAAAGAAAGAAAAAAAACACTGAATCCTTGATTTACAGCTCCTGCTGCAATAAAAATCACGCTAATAGCTAGAATTAAAAACCGTTTTATCTTTCTCATAACCTAAATACCCAATGCTTTTGGATAGGCATCAACTGCGCGACACATAAACACTATGCCCCTCTTCGCCCAGCGTAGATAACAAATATCTAGAAACATATTACTTCCTTGTAATTCAAATAGTTCATAAAGTGAGCTAACGCTGCCATAAACGAAGGAAAACGTCCAACCAAAATCACCTGATACGTTAACCTCTAAAGATCTAAACCAATAGTTTGCAAAAATCAGTCATGGAGCACCATCAAAATTGATCGTATATATTACTGTTTTTCTTTAAATATGAGCTTCAACATAATTGGAAATGGCAATAATTAATTTACACATAACGGCAGAGTATGGAACTGGTTATTATTCGTCATCTCGGAAGCGAAGCATGAGCTATCCGTGATCTATTAATAGCGAGATCGAGTCTAAAAGACGTCATAAAATAGTATTCCACTACACGCTAATGGTAGATTCCCTATCGCCCTCGCGGACATTCACTGTAGGGAATGATGATGGATGGTTCGCATTCATTGTAAGCAAGAAATGTCGAAGAAAGTTTGATCGTCATAGTAGAAAAATAACGCCCATAAGAAAAAAGAGGCGCTGATAATCAGCGCCTCTCATTTAATATTATTAAGTAGTGATACTACCGAGTTGTAACCTTATTTTTTAAGGTCAAAACGGTCAGCGTTCATTACTTTAACCCATGCATTGATAAAGTCATTGATGAACTTATCTTCAGCATCAGCACAAGCATAAACCTCAGCGATTGCACGTAGTTGAGAGTTAGAACCAAATACTAAGTCAACACGTGTTGCCATCCACTTCTGCTCGCCTGTCTTACGATCAGTACCTGCAAAGATATCTTGGTCAACAGAGGTTGGTTTCCATACTGTTGCCATATCAAGTAGATTTACGAAGAAATCATTAGTTAATGTTTCTTTACGGTCAGTGAATACACCAAACTCGCTAGCTTGATAGTTAGTATCAAGAACACGCATACCACCGATTAGCACTGTCATTTCAGGCGCAGTTAACGTTAGTAACTGTGCACGGTCAAGTAGTAACTCTTCCATTGCAACGGTATATTTTGCTTTTTCAAAGTTACGGAAACCATCAGCGATAGGTTCTAGGACTGAGAATGAAGCAACGTCAGTTTGTGCTTGAGTTGCATCAGCACGACCAGCTGCAAACGGTACAGATACATCACGGCCTGCTTTTCTCGCTGCCATTTCAATACCAACACCACCAGCAAGTACGATTAAGTCAGCAAGAGAAATCTCTTTGGCAAAGTTTGCCTTAATAGTTTCAAGTACTGTTAATACTTTATCAAGTTGAGCAGGCTCGTTTACTTCCCAATCTTTTTGAGGCGCTAGACGAACACGTCCACCGTTAGCACCACCACGCATATCAGAACCACGGAATGTTGATGCTGATGCCCACGCTGTTGATACAAGCTCACGTACTGATAAACCTGAATCTTCGATTGCTGTTTTTAGTATTGCGATATCGGCATCGTTAACAACATCATATTCAACTGCAGGGATCAGATCTTGCCAGATAAATTCTTGAGTTGGAATTTCAGAACCTAAGTAACGTGCACGAGGTCCCATATCACGGTGAGTCAGTTTAAACCAAGCGCGTGCAAATACTGCTGCAAACTCTTCTGGGTTTTCATAGAAACGACGTGAAATTTCAGCATAAACAGGATCAACACGTAGTGAGATATCTGTTGTTAGCATTGTACCGCGGTGCATACCTTCACCAAACGCATCTGGGTATTCATCACGGCCGTCTTTAGCGATCCATTGGTGCGCACCTGCAGGGCTCTTTTCTAGTTCCCACTCATGGCTAAATAAGCTGTGGAAGAAACCATTACCCCATTGTGTCGGTGTTGTAGTCCAAGTTACTTCTAAGCCACTTGAAATAGTATCAGCAGCATTACCACAACCGTAGCTTGATGCCCAGCCGAAGCCTTGTTGTTCGATACCCGCAGCTTCTGGCTCTGCACCAACTTGAGCAGCATCGCCAGCACCGTGGGTTTTACCAAATGTATGGCCACCAGCAATAAGTGCTACAGTTTCTTCGTCATCCATTGCCATACGTGCAAATGTTTCACGAATATCATGTGCAGCTAATAGTGGATCAGGGTTACCATCTGGACCTTCTGGGTTTACATAAATTAGACCCATTTGAACAGCTGCTAATGGATTTTCTAGATCACGTTGTGCGTCATCTTTCTCGTAACGAGTATCATCTGCTAGCCATGTTTTTTCTTTACCCCAGTAAACATCTAGCTCAGGTTCCCAGATATCAACACGACCACCAGCAAAACCGATTGTTTCAAAGCCCATTGATTCTAGAGCAACGTTACCTGTAAGGATAATTAAGTCAGCCCAAGAGATTTTGTTACCGTATTTTTGCTTGATAGGCCAAATTAGACGACGTGCTTTATCAAGGTTAACGTTATCAGGCCAGCTGTTTAATGGCGCAAAACGTTGGTTACCAGTACTTGCACCACCGCGACCATCAGAAGTACGGTAAGTACCTGCACTATGCCAAGCCATACGAACAAAGAAAGGACCGTAATGACCAAAGTCTGCTGGCCACCAATCTTGTGAATCAGTCATTAAGTCACGAAGATCTTGTTTAACTGCTTCTAAGTTTAATGTTTTAAATGCTGCCGCGTAGTCAAAATCAGCACCCATTGGGTTTGATTCACTACTGTGTTGATGCAATAAACCTAATTTAAGTTGGTTTGGCCACCAATCACTAGGAGAAGTACCATTACCTGGATTAATCGATGGATTAACAGTTTGTGTATGATTAAAAGGGCACTTTGACATTATTATTATCCTAATTGTTCGTATGATTATTGATAATCATTAAATATCATATTGTTTATAAACATAGTCTAATCAAAAAATATAGTAACGTTCTTTTTATGTATAAATTTAAAATCTAATTACTTAAATTTATACACCGTTACAACTTAGGCTCGTTCACTTGTTAAACATAATTTATAGCACTCAAATAAATAAAAACAATATTAGTTTTCTATTACTTCAATAGGTCATACTTATCAAAGAAAAAAACACCATTAGATGAAAATAATTCATCGTCACCATTAAAATAATGAACACACAAAATTGCAGCGCTTCTGTAAACTAAGCTGTTATTAATCAATCATATTTTCGGGTTAAATATACCCAAATGTCATTGATATTCTCACTGCTTATCATGGATCATAATAATTAGGGATAATAATGAAAAAAGCTTGGCTTGCTGTCGCTAGTTGTTTATTAACCGTATCATGTTCGTCGCCTTCGACACCTGATTGTATTTATAATTGTGCGCCATCATCGAGTGTTGGAAATAACAATCTAAATGGTAATAATAATCATGTCGCTCTTACTGAAGCACAGCGCCTCGCATTATTTAAATACCTTGAGAACCAAGTTAAAAAACAATGGGGAGATGATGATTATTTACAAGCAGGAAAACATCGCTACGTAAAATATTTTGATGGTTATCGAACTCGTGCTCATATTGATTTTGATAATGGTAAAATTTATGTGTCTACGGTTGCTAATTATGCACCACAAGCAACACTAAAAAAAGCGATTGAAGAAACCTTATTAATGCCTGCAGATCCATCTCAAGTTGATCTTTTTAGTGATAAATCAATTCCACTAAAGGGGAAACCTTTTTTATTAGGCCAAGTTAAAGACCATCAAAATCAAAATATTCAATGGCCTTGGCGTGCAGGTAAATATGCAGATTATTTGATTGCGAATAAACTTAAAACAAAAAAACTCCAACATGGTATTGCATATTATGTTGAAATTAATATGGTCGATGATCATCTAGAACAACGTGAATATCAATATGCAGATCTGATTCGGCAAGCAGCTAAACGTTATGATATTGATGAAGATTTAATTTATGCTGTCGTCAAAACAGAAAGCAGTTTTAATCCATATGCAGTCAGTCATGCTGGTGCTTACGGCTTAATGCAAGTTATTCCTAAAACTGCAGGTGCTGATGTTTTTAATTTAGTCAAAAATAAACCCGGTATTCCAACTAAAGAATATTTATTTGATCCCGCAAATAATATTGATACCGGAACGGCTTATTTCTATATCTTAAAAAATCGCTATCTCAAAGAAGTTCAGCACCCAACGACTAAGCACTACAGCATGATTTCAGCCTATAATGGCGGCACTGGCGGTGTATTGGCAACATTTGATACTGATCGAAAACAAGCAATGAACGATCTCAATCAATTGCAACCAAATCAGGTATATTGGGCATTAACCAATAAACACCCCAAAGCGGAAGCTCGTCGTTATTTAGAAAAAGTACTTAATTTTCAAAAAGAATTTGAAGCTATGTAATATATAAGTTAATTAAGCTGCTTAACCGAATAACTCTACATTATAGGAGTTATTCTTTATATAGCAGCTTTAAATATTTCTATATGTAATATTAAGCTATTACTCAAATATAAATTTAATTCAGATAAATAAAGGCTCATTAAGCATAGGTTAAGCTTATATTTAAAATAAAATATTAGTGATATAAAATAGATTTCTTTAATTTAAAAACATTGACCTTGATCTTATTTTAATATGACATTGCTATAACAATAAACCTATTGTCTCTGTATACTGTGTTGTACAACTTTTGATGGACAATCTTTTGGAGCATGTATGCTTTTTCTATTAGTCTTATTTATTCTATCTGCACTTGCATTGATAATTTCACTGCGTTTGTGTCGATTTAATGATAGTCCTAACCAGCCATCAGTAATGCGTAACTCCCATAAAAAAATATATAACAATAATGTTATGTAACTCATAAAACACACACCTTTTTTGGGTGTGTGTTTTTTATAAATTTAATATAACTTAGCTTTTTTTTGTAACTGCTGTTCGAATATAGCCATTATTGTTCTGCAAAAGTACTGTAGCCATCGCGACATCAACTCCGGTCAATATCATCACAATCGCTGTTTTACAATGACCATTTGAGGCTGTTAATGCAATTTCTGCTTGTTCACGTTCACAATCTGTTGCCTGCATCACAATCTGTTTTTGGCGTTCAACCAGTTTAGCGTTGGTTGCTTCAACGTCCACCATCAAGTTGCCATATACCTTACCGATACGGATCATTGCACCTGTGGTTAGCATATTAAGCACTAATTTTTGTGCTGTTCCTGCTTTCATGCGAGAAGATCCTGTAACAACTTCAGCTCCAACAATTGGTGTGATAGCAATATCAGCAACTGTAACCATCGGGCTATTTGGATTACAACTAATGCAAGCTACTGTTGCCTTCACTGAACGTGCGTAATTCATCGCACCTAATACATAAGGAGTACGCCCACTGGCAGCAATACCTACAAGAACATCACGCTCTGAAAAATGAATCGCTTTTAAATCTTCAGCGCCCATATCAAAATTATCTTCGGCATTTTCAACTGCTTTTAAAATTGCTTGATGACCACCAGCAATTAAGCCAACAACTTGTTCTGGCGCACTACCATATGTCGGTGGACACTCACTCGCATCAAGAATACCTAACCGTCCAGACGTACCCGCGCCAATATAAATTAACCGACCACCATTTTGAAAAGCAGCCGCAATAGCATCAACAGCTTGTGCAATCGCAGGCAATGTTTGCTCTACAGCTAATGCTACTTTTTTATCTTCATCATTGATAATTTTCAGCATTTCAATAGTAGGCAAAGTATCTATCGCTTCACTGGTACTATTACGACTTTCAGTAACTAATTGTGTTAAATCTATTTTCATGATGAGTCTCTAAAATAAAACCATGAGTGGTAGCATGATGCTTTATTATTTTTGTTATGATAGCAGCATCCCCTCTTACTAGATAAAGCCTATGACGATTATTGCTAAGATTGCTAACATCAAATCGCAACTATCACCTAGTGCGCAAAAAATTGCCGCTTTAATATTACAACAACCGGCTGTCGTGGTGTCATTGTCGTCTCTTCAACTTGCACAACAAGCGAACGTTGGTCAATCAAGCATTGTTAAATTTACCCAAAAATTAGGATTTTCTGGTTTTCCTACTTTTAAAAATGCCATAAAAGAAGAATTAACTCGCCAACAAGCGATAGGTAATGATCCTCAACAATTACAAAACCAAATTAGCGCCAGTGACACCTTAGTAACCATTGCTCAAAAGTTAGCCCATCAAAAAACAGATGCCATCATTGAAACCACCAATGCCATTGATGAGCAAAATCTTAAAAATATCGTTGCATTATTTATCAATGCTGACCGTATTCAACTGGTCGGTTTTGGTCACTCTGCGGTGGTGGCGAAAGACTTCAGTGCTAAGCTACTCACTCTTGGCATGATGGCGATTGCAGAACAAGACTGCCAGAACCAAATTGAGATAGCTAACACGCTGGGAGCTACCGATATTCAATGCCATATTTGTTATGACGGCAATCATCAGCATGCATTACTCGCCGCAAATAATGCAAAAAATAAAGGGGCGACGATAATTGCGTTAACTTCAGTTCATGCCAGTCCATTACGACAACTGGCACAGTTTAGCCTTGATACACTTGCAATAGAAACATCAAACCAGACCCAATCTCAACCACACAATTATTCACTGGCTTCACATGCAGCACAACAAGCTCTAACTGATCTATTATTTATGGCATTGACGCAACAACCCCAGCATCTTGCGCAATAATGATACTAAGATCGCTTGTCTATCATTAGCAACATCAGCCGTTAATGCCTAAAGTATGACGGAATATTCCACTAAAAAAACGCTAACAATGCATTTTTAGCAATCAAAATACGAAAAATGAATGGAACCACAGACATTGCGGAATGTCACACTGTATAATAGCTTGCATAAAATACAGTTCCAGTGCTAACAATAAATCCAGTAAAACGTCATTGTTTTACTCATAATCACTGCTGGATTAATCTTTCATGACTACGGATAGAAACTGAATAAGTAATGACACAAGATACCCCCCAACCCACACCGACTGTCCACAAAAAAAAGACCCTTAAAAAAGTAGCGCTATGGACACTCGTTGCACTGTTAACGCCAATCGTCACTCTCTCGGGTGTACTTGCCTATGGCGTTAGACTTGATCTAAGTACTCATCGAAATGAAATTAACCAATGGCTAACTAAAGCTCTTGATCGTAAAACGGATATTAAAGGTAATATGGCATTAACGCTGTCTTTTAGTCCTGAAATAGAGCTAAGTGATGTCACAATTGCTAACCTTAAATCAATGCCGTGGCAACCAATGCTAACTTCAGGCGAGATTGCGGCCAAAATTTCGGTATTACCTTTATTACAAAATACCCTCAAAATTGATTATCTTAATCTTAAAGATATTTCTTTAAACCTACTTCGTGATCAACAAGGTCATGAAAACTGGGAGTTTAATAAACAACCCACAGCGGAAAAATCGACGTCATCAACAGACTTTAAACTAGTATTGAGTAATAACATCAATGCCGACAAAGTTAGCGTCAACTATGAAGATCAAACCAAAAACACCTATTACAACGGTTACCTCGATCACCTTTCAGTGACTAAGCCTGATAAATGGTTACTAGTCGCTAAAGGTGATGCTATGGGAAGTGAATATAACCTTTCGCTAACAGGTGATCTGCAAAAATTAATTAATAATCAGCATGGTCAATTATTTGCTAAAGGCAGTTTTGCTGGAGCACAATTAGATGTTGATGCTAACATTTCACCGTTTAATAGCGGTGATGATTCAACTGCAAATATCAGTTTAAATTGGAAAGATACCAGCCAAATTGCCAGCTTATTAGATCTTGACCTCCACCATGTTGCCCCCTTATCGATCACGACAGCACTTAGCGCATCAAACACCGGCTTTGCCTTTAAAGATATTCAAGTTCGCAGCCCGATTACCTCAGCTAATGGCAATATCAACGTTAGTTTTGCGCAAAACGCACAGCAATTAAATATCATTGATGGTAAGTTAGATATTCCTGAGATCGACCTTCGTCCATGGCTACAACCGCAGCCACAAATGATGCGTGGCACTATGTATGCTGCAGCACCACCACAATCACCATTGCAAAAAGCATTAGATCAATGGCTGGTAAAAACTCGCACTCATTTTGGGTTAACAATTGGTGAAATTAAAGGGCTAGGCACTCCCGTTAACACTATCTCACTCAATATTAATGGTGAAAAAGGCAAATTATCAGCTCCCATGGCTGCAAATATTGCTAATGTTGCCTTTAAAGGTAACGCCAGTATTGATGCAACAGAATGGACATCAAAAGTTGATGTCACTTTAGGCGCTAAAGATTCACAATTAGGTGAAATGGCAGGCTGGATTTCAGGCTTACCTAACGCAACTGGCCACCTTAAAAGTGCGCAACTACAGCTGACGACCGAAGGCACAAAATTACAACAATGGTTAGATAACAGCCAACTTGGACTTACCATTGATGATGCAAATATCGACTGGGGTGCTAAAGCCTCATTTGCAATTGATAAAGCCAAATTACACGCCGGCATGGAGCAACCTTTCAGCTCTAATGTTAGCGGTAAGATCATGAACATTCCCGTTACAGTCACAGCTCAAGCGGGTACATTATCAGACATTATTAATCATCGCGATTGGACCCCATCACTGCACTTCTCAAGCCCTGTAATTGATATAAAAGCTCAAGGTAAGTTAGTGCATACCGACTGGCAACAAGGGAGTTGGTTTGATCTCAACGTCCATAGTAATGACGCCGGTAAACTGAGTCCATGGTTAGGCACCCGTGCATCTATGCACGGAAAAATCAACTTTAAAGGTAAGTTAACCAATACTGGCGAATGGCTTGATCTTGATATTCCTAATGTTGCTTTACTGAACAGCCAGGGAAAACTTAATTTACAGTGGCGACCACAACAAGGCCATCAGTTTTTAAAACTTAATAGCCAATTTGACACCCTTGATTTTACTCAGTTAAGTCAGTTTGTTGATAAAGCTGCTTTGCCTAAAGTTGAACAAACCGTCCCGACCCAAGGTGTTAACCTTGATGTACCAATTTTAAGCAATAAAGTCGTTATTGCCGATGCAGATGTTAATTTACACGTCAATAAAATGCTGTGGGCGCAACAACAAATTGATGATATGGCATTTAAAGGCAAAGTGCGTAACGGCAAACTCAGCACATCACCATTTAGTGCTAGCTATGCAGGGAGTATTTATCATGGTGATATTGCGTTTAACATTAATAATCAGCTGATTAATTCACAATTACATTTAGCGGTTGATAAACCTAATATTGGCCGCATTTTGCAACAATTTGATATTGTTAATAATCTCGGAATGAGTTTAGATAGTGCTAAACTTGCGGTATCGTTATCAGGTCGCACTCTATTAGAGTTAATGGAACAGGCAAAAATAGATGCTCAACTGAATGGCGGTAAATTAAAACTTGCTGATAGCTACACCGGAAAAGCCTTTAATATTACGCTTAACCAAGGTCATTTCGTTACTGGGCCAAATACAGCCACTCACCTCACCCTTGATGGACGAGCAGCCAATAAACCAGTGGCGATTAACCTTGATTCAGTCTCATTAAAACAAGCCAATGATGGTCGTAAATCGATTCCCATCAAGCTTCAAGCAACTGTCGGTGAAATTGCTGTTAATGCTCAATCACAGGTTATATTACCAATAGATCCCAAAAGACTTAACCTTACCTTTGAAGCAACGACACCAAACTTAAATCGCTTTGATGACTTTACTGGTATCAAGTTACCGCCTTATGGGCCGATTAAGGTTGCAGCATCATTATCAATGGATCGCATCGGTTACCATCTACGTAACATGATCATCAATGTCGGTAGCAGTACCCTTAAAGGCCATGGTGATTTTTTACCGCCATTAAAAGGGGATGGTCGCAATCGCCCTGATGTAAAGCTGGCACTAAATGCACCGTTTATTCAGATCAATGATTTCAAACTTAAAAACTGGCAAGCATGGCTACCAGCAGACAAAAAATCACAGCCAGTTACTGTCTCTAAACAGCAACCTGTGGATGTCATTAGCCCACAAGGGTTAAATTTACTCAATGCTGATTTTAAACTTAATGTCGGTAATGTCCGTTCAGGTAAAGATTGGTTAGGAGCGGGTAAATTAGATTGGAGCTTGCGTAATGGCCTGCTAACACTGAAACCATTGCATATTCAGTTACCTGGTGGGGATATCAATATTAATGGTTCTGTTGCCGCTAAAGGGGATAAGTTTGCGATTAAACTTAATGGGTTAGTTAAAAACTTTGACTATGGCATTATTGCGCGTCGTATCGATCCCAAAACCGATATGCACGGTAAGATTAGCGCTAAATTTGATTTAAGCAGTGTTGCTAATACACCAGAGAGCTTAATGAACAACGCTAATGGTTTTATTGGTTTTGCTGCTTGGCCAAAAGCTTATCAAGCCAATCTTATTGATCTGTGGGCAGTCAGTTTAGCTGATGCAGTATTACCCACATTTACCACCAAAGATCATTCAGTGCTCAATTGTGTTGCTGGCGGATTTAATATTCATAATGGCAACATGAAACAACGTGATTTATTACTTGATACTTCCCGTATTCAAGTTCATGGCGCATTTGATGCTAGCTATAAGAAACGTGATTTTAATTTGTATTTATCACCGCAATCTAAAAAAGCCCAAATTTTCAGCTTGCAAACTCCAGTTGAAGTTCACGGTACGTTTGAGAAATTTAATCTTGAAATACCACTATCAGCCATTTTGAAAACCTCGGTTAGATTTACCACTAGCCCAGTTGTAGCGCCGCTGCAATGGCTATTTGAAAAACCGATCGCTGCCAATGGCAGTGCTGAATGTCAACGAATCTGGCAAGCGCAATAACTGCTTAATTGCTTAATTGCTTAATTGCTTAAGTAGTAACCCTTCTAATAAAAAGATGGATCTCAGATCCATCTTTTTTATCATTTATTGTTTTTAAATAAAGAATCACCCCTCAAGCTATGATGTGATAAAGACATCAATATTGCTGTCATAGAATAACTCACACTTGCTAGGTTGTTATGAATTCAAAACTCAATAATGTATTACTGAATATCGCCCTTAATCTTAGTGCTAACCTTGCCAGTGATCAGCACTACCAACACTTAATTGATGGTATCGACCAAGTCTTTCCCTGCGATGCTAGTGCTTTATTTGTATTAGATAAACAAGGGCTATTAATTCCCGTGGCTGTTAAAGGCTTATCAACGGCAGTGCTCGGACGTCGTTTTTTCCCTCAAGCTCACCCTCGCTTAGAAGCGATTATGGCAACCAAAGAGCCATTACGATTTGATGCAGATTGTCCATTACCCGATCCTTTTGACGGTATGTTATTAAATGAAGATCAAGCCATTGATATTCATGATTGCCTAGGTTGTAGCTTATACGTCGAGGGGCAACTTGTTGGCGTCCTGACACTTGACTCACTGACTGTCGGCGCATTTGATAATATAGAAACCGTGGCCATTGAAACCTTTGCTGCTCTTGCCGCAGCAACATTACGTAATATTGCCCAATTTAATGCCCTAAAAGATCAACATAAAAAACAAAAATCACTGACTGATACCCTGATCCAACAAGCACGCTCACAACAAGGTGAAATGATTGGTATTAGTCAAGCAATGCAACGATTACGCACTAATATCGCCACTGTTGCGACATCTGACTATGCGGTATTAATCAGCGGTGAAACTGGTACTGGTAAAGAATTAGTCGCTCATGCCCTTCATGCTCAATCTTCGCGGGCTGACACACCAATGATTTATGTTAATTGCGCAGCATTACCTGAAGGATTAGCTGAAAGTGAATTATTTGGCCATATAAAAGGCGCATTTACCGGCGCAAATAATCATCGCGCAGGTAAATTTGAGCTTGCAGATGGTGGAACATTATTTCTAGATGAAATTGGCGAACTACCACTGTTACTGCAAGCAAAATTACTGCGTGTTCTGCAACAAGGTGAGCTCCAACGTGTCGGCAGTGATCAACATTTACATGTCAATGTGCGTATTATTGCCGCGACCAACCGCCAATTAGATACCGAAGTCGAACTCGGTCACTTTCGTGCTGATTTGTACCATCGACTGAATGTTTTTCCTATCTTTGTGCCCTCTTTACGTGAGCGTCATGACGATATTCCAGTACTTGCAGGCTACTTATTAGAAAAAGTACGTCATCAATTTAAGCTGCCAAATCTTCATATTCAACCTAATGTTTTGCAAATGTTGGCTTCCAAATTATGGCCGGGAAATATTCGAGAATTGGAACACACGTTAACCCGTGCAGCATTGCGTGCTATTCAAGACAACCAGCATACAATCACTAGTCATTATTTCGATATCCCGCTCACTAATGATGTCAAAAATACATCACCTTTTTTTCCAACATCACCTCAACCGATGCGTCAACTGGTTGAGCAATATCAAAAACAACTTATTGAACACACACTTGAAAAAACAAATACCAATTGGTCTAAAGCAGCAACATTTTTACAAATGGATCGTGGCAACCTGTATCGAATGGGTAAAAAATTAGGTATCAAATAATACATCAACCAATCACGATGTAAAAAACACAACAGTCACGATGTGTTTTTTACATCAACACAATCACTAAAAAACAAATAAATCATTAATAAACAACAACTTAAAAACTGGCACAGTTAATGCAGAGTACTCAAGATTAGTAATAAAAATAATCAAAGCTGTGGAGATTTTTAATGTTTTGTATTCAATGTGAGCAAACCCTTGAAGCACCAAAAAAGAAAGGCTGCGCTTATGCCGCAGGTATGTGTGGTAAAACGGCTGAGATTTCAGATCTACAAGATGTACTCGTTTACACTCTGCAAGGTGTTTCTTTTTGGGCTGATTTAGCTCAACAGTATAATATTGTTGACGATGAAATTAACCATTGGGCTCCACGGGCTTTCTTTTCAACATTGACCAACGTTAACTTTGATCGTGACCGTATTCTTGAGTTAACCAACCTTGCTGCTGATTATAAAATGCGTTTGAAAACAATCGTCATTGCCGCAGCAAAACAAGCCAAACAGCTGCTACCGAATCTTCCCGTTGTTGCTGAATTTGAACTACCAAGCAACGTTGATGAAATTTTAGCTTGTGCGCCACAAATGGCAGTTAACCGCGGCTATGAAACCACAGATGAAGATGTAATTGGCTTACGTCTATTATGTCTTTACGGTTTAAAAGGCGCAGCTGCTTATATGGAGCATGCACGTGTATTAGGCCAAACAGATAATGCTATTTATGCGCAATACCATCACATCATGGGTTGGCTAGGCACAGATCCTACCGACCTTAATGCATTACTTGAGTGTTCAATGGAAATTGGACTGATGAACTACAAAGTCATGGAAATGCTTGATTTAGGTGAAACCAATACTTTTGGTCATCCAGAACCAACCCAAGTCAATGTAAAACCAGTGCAAGGTAAATGTATTTTAGTCTCTGGTCATGATCTGCACGATCTCGAAAAAATTCTTCAACAAACGGCAGGCAAAGGTATCAATGTTTACACTAACGGTGAAATGTTACCTGCACATAGCTACCCAGAACTTAAAAAATATCCGCATCTAGTGGGTAACTATGGTGGAGCATGGCAAAACCAACAACTTGAATTTGCATATTTTCCAGGGGCTATTGTGATGACATCAAACTGTCTGATCAATCCATATGCTGGTGAGTATGCTGATCGTATCTTTACTCGTAGCATCGTAGCTTGGCCTGGAGTTACACATATTGATGATGATGATTTTAGCCAAGTAATAGATTGTGCATTAGCGTTAAACGGTTTTCAGCACACTGAAATCGAACATCTGATCACGATTGGTTTTGGTCGTAATGCATTAATGGCAGCAGCACCTGCTGTTATCGATCAAGTTAAACAAGGTAATATTAATCACTTCTTCCTTGTTGGCGGCTGTGATGGTGATAAAGCAGAACGTAGTTACTACACTGATTTTGCAGCACAGGTTCCTCAAGACTCACTGATTTTAACTTTAGCTTGTGGTAAATATCGCTTTAATAAAAATAACTTTGGCGACATTAATGGCATTCCACGCCTGCTTGATGTTGGCCAATGTAATGATGCTTATTCTGCGATTCAATTAGCACTAGCGTTAGCGAAAGAGTTTGATTGTGGTATTAACGAATTACCACTAACGTTAGTATTATCTTGGTTTGAACAAAAAGCGATTGTGATCCTATTAACTTTATTTGCACTTGGCGTTAAAGGTATTTATACAGGTCCAACAGCACCTGCATTTTTAACCGATAACTTATTAGCTATCATTGCTGAAAAATTCGATATGCGTTCAATATCAACTCCAGAAGCCGATCTTAAAACAATATTAGGCGCGTAATACGCCTCATTAGTGGTGATGATCTTGTCGGTGATCACCACTAACAATACAAAACTGAATATTTACGCAAACTTTTAGTATCACCAATAGCAAAGTATTCACTGCTAAAGCTGACCATTTAGAATATAAAACTATTTAATCATCTCATTTTAACTAACTCTAACAATAACCTCTGTTGTTTTAATCTTTCGAAACTCTCGGTTTCATCATTATACAGAATGGTATACCATATTTAAAAAATAATAAGGTAACTATAATGATCCAATGTAAACACTGTGGTAGTTTTGATATAAATCGTATTCGTAGAAATATCTTTAATCGCTTATTTATAAGGAGAATTCATTGCTGCAATAATTGCAAAAATTATACTTATGAGAGTAAATATAATAATTAACATTCAATATTAATTGTTATATTTCATAATTAACCTCTATAAATAATCAATACATAGAATCGAATAAATATAACGAACTTCCTTATAAAAGCAAAAATTAACATTACCATTCATTTTTAAATAACTTGTTAATAATTTATAAACATCAGTCATTATGCGGTCAATTAACGCTCAATTGTTAACGTTTGATTTGCTTATTGTATCGCTTTTGGGTATTTTTATTGCCCATTACATGTTTTAAATGTTTTGTTTGGAATAAAGTATTGCGGTTTAATGCTTTCAACGGGTTAGTCAGATATCTGTAATATTTAATAATAACTGGATCTGGGCTATCTAAGTGAAACAATAAATAAAAGTATCAGGAGTTCTAATACCCAAACCAATTATTTTGGTTAGGATTTACTGATCAGGCAATATAGGAGATCCAATGTCTACTTACTATATCGTGTTAGCAATTTATTTCTGTATAATTTTTGTTATCGGAATAGTCGCGGCACGAAAAACAGAAGGAAATTCAGATTATGTTCTTGGCGGTCGTAGTTTAAGTCCTGGTGTTACCGCACTTGGTGCTGGCGCTTCAGATATGAGCGGTTGGTTATTATTAGGCTTACCAGGCGCGGTATTTGTCTCAGGTTTAGATCAAATTTGGTTACCGATTGGTTTAACCATTGGCGCTTATTTAAACTGGCATTTTGTTGCACGAAAACTGCGTATTTATACAGAAAATGTCGGTGATGCATTAACAATCCCTTCTTACTTTTACGCTCGATTTGGTAGTGATAATCGTACTCTTAGATTAATGACAGCATTAGTTATCCTTATCTTCTTTACACTTTATGCAGCTGCAGGCTTTGTGAGTGGTGCTTTCTTAATTCAAACCTTATTCCACATTCCTTATACACAAGCGGTATGGATCGGTGCAATATTCTTAATGGTTTACACTGCAATAGGTGGATTCCTAGCCGTTAACTGGGTTGATTTCTTTCAAGGGTCATTAATGTTCTTTGCACTATTAATTACACCAATGGTGACATGGTACAACCTAGATCCAGCTATTGATCAAAGTATATTACCGACCCACTACTTCTCCGTTATCAGTAATAACACCAGTACAATTGGTGTGTTGTCATTACTCGCTTGGGGCCTAGGTTATTTTGGTCAGCCACACATCTTAGTTCGCTTTATGGCGATTGGTGATGTAAAAGGCATGAGTGTTGCTCGAAAAATTTGTATGAGTTGGATGGTAGTTTCTTTAGTCGGTGCATTTGCAGTCGGTATAACAGGCGCAATGTATTACTCAGGCGCACATCATAGTTTCGATAACGAAATGATCTTTTTAGAACTAGCCAA
The DNA here is from genome assembly GCF_900185625.1 of Photobacterium andalusiense. Taxonomy (GTDB): domain Bacteria; phylum Pseudomonadota; class Gammaproteobacteria; order Enterobacterales; family Vibrionaceae; genus Photobacterium; species Photobacterium aquimaris. The sequence continues at coordinate 403,830 of NZ_FYAJ01000003.1, read as the reverse complement.
AGGCTTATTCCCAACCTGGATTGCTGCAGTTCTTATTGCTGCGGTACTTTCAGCGGTAATGAGTTCTGTAGCGGCGCAATTATTAGCATCATCAAGTGCGTTAACAGAAGATATTGCTCATTTCTTTGATATTAAACTGACTGAAAAGTCACAAGTTCATCTTGGTCGTTTAGCGGTAGTTGCAGTGTCATTAGTGGCAATGATTTTTGCAAGTAATCCACAAAGTACGATTTTATCTATTGTTGGACACGCTTGGGCCGGTATGGGTGCAGCATTTGGCCCCGTAGTATTGTTCTCATTATTCTGGCGTCGTTGTAGTGCACATGGTGCTATCGCCTGTATGGTTGTAGGTGCTGCGGTTGTACTTGGTTGGATTGCTGCTCATTCAGCATGGCCAAACTCAACTCTCTTTAGCATCTATGAAATCATTCCAGCTTTCTTATTAGCGTCAATTGCGTTAGTTGTAGTGAGTTTAAAAGGCAAAAAACCCAATGAAAAGACATTACGTCATTTTGATGAGGTGAATGAACACTACCAAAAGCTGCGTCTACAACAGCAACAATAATTAATAACGGTTAAATGTTACCGATAAACAAAACCCGCATAGTGTTCTTATCATAAGAGAATCAATGCGGGTTTTTTATCACCTGTAATTATTTATAACGATTAAATTTCTTTCATCGCAGACACCACAGATGGGTCATTAATCAAGTTAAATAATAAACTCTTAGCAGCTGTTCTCTGCGCATCAGACAATACTTTCTTAGGGTTTTCTCTTGATTGAATCAGGATATTTGTGATGAATTTACTGTTTGTACCTGATAATTCATAGACAAATCGAAGCGTATCAAGCAACTCATTTTGCGGCAAACTGTAAACAGCCATCTCGCAACTAAGACCATCCATTGCAAGAAAATTATTTACGACAGCTTTACGCTCTGCCTTAAATATTTCTTTCGCTTTAAACCCGTCAATAAGTGCCTGTACTCTATCAGCGATAGCAACAGGTACTTCCATTGTTTTAGTTTCATGAGTCATTATTGCTTCCCCTGTATTCATTCATATCTGATATTAATATTTATTTATATAATTCATAAGCATGAACGATAATTTTATCACCAATTTAGCTTAAGACGCTAACCACAAAAGCTAAACTACTTTACTACTCTAGCATATTAATGTCGTTAAATGTGCAAGATAATGGCAACAATAACCACATAACAACATTTAATAAAAATAAAAATAAACCATTAACTATCAAGGTGTTAACAAAACAAAAAATACAAAAAATCAAGTTTGAACCAATATTTTTCAAAAAAAACACAAAAATAGGTGTACATCAGCACCACAGCTGTTATTATCCTTCACGCTCTGTTGTTTAAGAGTTATTAAATGCAACACCAAGTAACAGTTAAACTAAAGCTACATTGACGGTTTCGTTTTGTATCTCTGTGTTTCCCTTGTATTGGCAGTAACATTAATAATTTAACCACGTAGCACATCGCATTTTAGCGGTTAATTAATCTCAACTAATAAGGGACATCTCATGTCTAACAAAACAACTGGTCTAGTAAAATGGTTTAACGAAGAGAAAGGTTTTGGTTTCATTACTCAAGACAACGGCGGTGCTGACGTATTCGTTCACTTCCGTGCTATCGCTTCTGAAGGTTTCAAAACTCTTGCTGAAGGCCAAAAAGTGTCTTTTGAAGTAGAGCAAGGCCAAAAAGGTCTTCAAGCTGCAAACGTTGTAGCTCTATAATTTATCATTTATTGATAAATGAAAAAAATGCTGGCTAAGGCCGGCATTTTTTATATCTGTTATTTGGCAACAGAAACAAAAAAGCCAACCATTTAACATAGTCGGCCTTCGTATTCAGCTATCAAATAGCGTTATGAATGTATAACTATCGGCGTAAAGCATTGAGCTTACTTTGCACTACACCAAACACCGTATTCGATGGATAAAACCCCTGCTCAGCTTCCACACCTACCGCATTACCAGTAAATATTTCAATTGCTTGTGAAACATGGTTTATCGCCCAAATGGTAAATTCACCTTTTTCAACAGCTTCAACAATATCTTTACGTAACATTAAATTATGCACATTAGATTCAGGAATAATGACCCCTTGTCCAGATGTACGTCCTTTAATACCACAGACATCAAAAAAACCTTCAATTTTCTGATTTACACCACCAATTGGCTGCGCTTCACCAAATTGATTCATTGAACCTGTGATCGCAATATCTTGTCGTAATGGTAAACCAGAAAATGCAGAAATAATCGCACATACTTCCGCCATCGATGCGCTATCACCATCAACGCCACCGTATGATTGCTCAAAAGTAAGGTGGGTTGTTAACGGAATTTTTGCTGTTTTTCCAAACACAGAGGCTAAATATGCTGAAAGGATCATCACCCCTTTTGAGTGAATATTACCGCCTAACTCAGCACTGCGTTCAATATCAAATACTTCACCACTACCATAAGCTGTTGTTGCAGTGATTCGACTTGGCGCGCCAAACTGGTAATCAGAGGTTGCGATCACCGACAATGCATTTACTTGTCCAACTGCCTGTGAATCAACATCAAGCAGTGTGGTGCCGGTGACAAAACTTTGCATAACATGATCTTTTAAACGACTTACTCTAAGCTCTTGATTTAACATTGCTTGTTCAACATGACTACTGCGGATCATAGTCGCATTAGAAGCACGCGCTACATAGTTAGTTTCACGTAATAAATTAGCAATATCTGCCGAATGTAGCGATAACTTATTTTGATCATCAGCTTGGCGAGAGCTGTATTCAATGATACGAGCAATAGCTTTGCGATCACAATGCAGCATATCATTATCATGCACAATACTGGCAATAAAGCGTGCATAATGCTCTTCTGAGGTATCATTACGCGGCATGTCATCTTCAAAATCAGCTGTTACACGAAACAGTTCTTTAAACTCTGGATCGTAGTGTTGTAATAACTGATAGGTTTGATAATCACCAAACAGAATGATTTTTACATTGAGAGGAATGGCTTCTGGCTCTAATGAAATTGTGCCAGAAAGTGTCACCTCTCGCTCAAGAGAGCTTAAATTGAGCTTTTGTGCTCGCAATGCACGTTTAAGACCATCCCAAACATACGGTCGCTCAAGCACTTTTACTGCGTCCATCATCAACACACCACCATTAGCACGATGGAGGCTACCGGCGCGAATTAAAGAAAAGTCAGTAAACACGGTACCCTTGTAGGTCGCGTTTTCTATATAACCAAAAATCGAATGGTAACTTGGACTTTCTTCAACTTCGATCGGAAATTTACATTCATCACTTTGATGTACTAACACATTAACTTGATAACGACGCGGCATCTTTTTATCTAATGATGCATAAGCGAGTGCTACTTGCTCTTCATTTTCTTCAAGAAAAATATCAATATGATCTAAAATATCAGCATACATATCAGCTAAATATGCTTTTACATCCGCCACCTTTTTATATTTTACTTGCAGATCTTTAATACAATGGCCAACAACTTCTTGAGCAATATTTTCATCAAGTTTTTGTTGCTTCTCTGAATATTGTTCTTCCCATTCTGTAAGCTTACGTACAATACCACGCAACTCAGCTTCCAGTGCATTAATGGTATTTTCAAAAGCGAGCTGTTCCTCTGCTGACAAGGCTGCAAAACTAGCTTCTGTGTGTGGCTCTTTTCCATTCATTGCTACTAACTGATAATCACCTTGATTGGTGATTGAAACGCTAATACCCCGTTCTTCGGCACTTTGTGTAAGAGACTTTAATGTTGCTTCTTGCTTTGATGCTAATTCCGCTTTTAATTTTTCAGCGCGCGAATAATAAAGCTCATTATCAAACGCTAATGGAAACGCTTTTACTAACCGTTTCATTAAGTTTTCAATGTCTTTTTTAAAGCTACAGCCTTCGCCTGCGGGTAGCTTTAATACTTTCGGACAGCGCGTATCACCAAAATTAGATACGTAGCACCAATCATACAAGGTATGGCTATTACCATTAGGCTCATGTCGATTTAAATAACGCATAACCATAGTGCGTTTACCTAAACCATTACGGCCAATGGCATAAATATTATAGCCTTTTTCTTTTATCGACATCGCAAACTCAACTGCATGTTGAGCCCGTTCTTGTCCTACTATTTCATCTAATGGTGTAAGATGCTTAGTTGACTTACACGCATCACTCAATCCATTTAGGGCTGCAATACGATACAGCTTGTCACTGGTTAGAGGCGCTAAAGGCATAATCGATCCCTCTTGTTTATGACACTTATTCTAAGTTTACGCACAAATAACTGACTATTAGGTGAAAGAAACTATATTTAGTGCGAAAGATCTCACTATTACACTGATTTTGCTTTAATTTTAACCAAAAAAAAGCCCAATCCAATATTTGCATTACTACAAATACCACATTGAGCTTATTTTTTATGCTTTATATCAATTACATGGTCAAAATAGACCTTTAGCCTATACTTGCCATCGCACCTTTACCTACCCCCTCGTAGGCAAAAACATCAAGTCGATCTGTAGCAACTAATTGCGGTTTAAGCTGTTCTGCAATATAGCAAGCTAACAACTCAACCGTGGTATCAGTGGCTAATATTTCAGTCACTGACTTTGCGATGGCTAATTCAAATTCACCTTGTGGCGCGGTATAGCGAAAGCCATAATGTGTTTCATCATTGATGTTTGCCGCAGCCGCACTTAAATTTAACTCACTAACACTGATAACATCTTCTTGTGAGCCTAAATAAATATCTTGCCAACGTTGTGCCCATTGTTGTTCCAATTCAGCATTACGTTGACCATTAACGACTAACTCAACTGGTGAACGGTGTCCATGCGCAATGCGCTGACAATTACCATCATGCTTTTTCAAACCATGGCTGTAATGATAAAACGCCCCGTCAATATTTTCGTGACGTAAGGTAATTTCTAGGCCTTGTACATTACTTGGTAAATTGCCAAGCAACACTTGCTGTACATGCTCAGTTACGGTCTCAATAGTGATAGCTTCAGCATCAACAAAACAAAATGCCTGTTCTGGACTATGTAAGTGAATCGCATGCTGCTCACTGACTAAATCAACCGTCATGTAATCCGCTTTAGTGGTTGCTGTTTGAATGGCGGTTGATGCAGTAGGTATCAATAAGCGGTGATCAACATATTGATCAACGAGTTGTTTAATTTGCTTTTTTACACGGCTGAAATCAAGCACCATGCTCATTTCATTCAACTCACCCGACATCACCACATCAAGAATCCAACTCTCACCCACCATTCCCCGTTGTGGGCACAAGTAAGATGCGTCAATTACAGTGAGGTCTCTAACAAATAGCTTCAAGGTGAAGTCCTTTATTGATAATGGTTGTCGTTTACTAGGGGGATGCATTATACGCGGCTAAACGGGTGAGTAAACCTTCTGTTTACTCACCATTTAATAAAATGGCCTCAATCATTATTAAATCAAATTTAATATTCATCAAAACCACACCTGCAAATAAAAAAAGCGCCTTAAAAACGGTAATTTAATGATGCATACCCTGTTGAAACACTTTTAATTTGCGAGATAATTTTATTTGATGACCAGGGTTTAGTATCTTCGCCTTGTGTTGCAGTATGACGCACACCAACTTCAGCAGATATGTTATTTGAGATCCGCCATGCAACACCGGCCTGAATACCAAGCACTTCACCTGACTGGCTATGTGAGCCATACTGTTGGCCTTTACTATCAGCGATCATATAACCTAAATGGGCACCAATGAATGGATTAATACTTTTATCTGCGCGGAAAATATAATCAGCATTTAATAAATGCAAGGTCACATCTGTTTCAATAGCTTTAATGCCATTTAAATTAGATTCAGCTGTCATTTTTTGCCAGCTGTAATAAAGCCGTCCTGCACCACCAGCCGTATAATAACCAATATTTGCACCGACAAAACCTGCACTATCAGGCGAAGATAAACTATCGTTGCTGCTATTAGTCGTATTTGCAGTCATACTAATATTAGTTTTCCCTCCCGTAACACCTATAAAATAATGACCACTATCATCAAATTTAACTGATGGTGCTACCGTGTTCGCATCACTAACTGGCTGTAAAACAAAGGATTCAGATGCTTGTACCGAGGCTGATAACAATAGCGCAGTCATTGCACTCATAATGATGGTTTTATTGCTCATAGGTTACTTTGATCCTCATTGACCCTATAAAATGATATTACATCACTGATATTTATAATAAATTTCTATATTTCATCATACATCAATAATTCATCAAACCCGAGTAATAACCGTTATCACCTCACGAATGACGTTAAACAATTTATGAGCATTTTAATGACTCACAATACAATCAAACATAAAACTGCAAAATTATTATACCTTTAGAGAATATATAAAAGTGATATTCCTCACAAAAATAGCTTAACTTTCCCCGTATAACTATCATATTATTCACCCGATATTATGAAGAACATGAAAAAAATCACCTTTTTAGCCTCTGCTATAACAGCGGCATTTACTGCAGTAGTGGCATTACCTGCTAGTGCTTGTACTACTATCTTAGTTGGTAATCAGGCAACAACAGATGGTTCTTACATTATTGCTCGTAATGAAGACTACCAAGCTACCAACGCTAAACATTTTGTTTTTCACCCAGCTGAAAAAATGCAAAAAAGTGATTTCCACGGTAATGCAAATAATTTCACCTACCCTGCTGCTAAAGATGCATTGCAATATACGTCAATGTCAGATTTTGATACCCACAATAAGAGTATGGGCGAAGTCGGCTTTAACTCTGCTGGCGTCGGTATGTCTGCTACAGAAACTATCTATAATGGCGCCAAAGCACTTAAAGCCGATCCTTATGTCACCAAGACGGGCATTGGTGAAGATGCAATTGAAAACGTGATTTTACCGCGTATCCACTCTGCAAAAGAAGGCGTAGAGTTACTTGGTAAGATCATTGAAACTCAAGGTGCTGCAGAAGGGTTTGGGGTAGCATTTGTTGATAATACCGGTATTTGGTATTTAGAAAGTGGCAGCGGCCACCAATGGATGGCAGAAAAAATCCCGGCGAATAAATACTTCGTTTCAGCAAACCAAGGACGTTTAACGACTTATTTACCTAATAACCCTAATTACATGGCATCACCAACATTAGTCAGTTTTGCTGAACAACATGGGTTATATAAAGCAGAAGCAGGCAAGCCATTTAACTTCCATGCTGCTTATTCACAAGATACACCTAACGATGTGACGTATAACTATCCACGCGTGTGGACGTTACAGCATATGTATACCCAAGGATTAACGACTAAGATCGACCAAGGTACTACTTTCCCTGTTTTTCTAAAACCAACCAGAAAACTGAGTGTTGCTGATGTTGAACAAGGTCTACGTAATCATTACCAAGGCACATCACACGACCCTTATGCAACCCAAAACCCGAAAGAAGCTTACCGCCCTATTTCGGTATTCCGCACTCAAGAATCTCACGTATTGCAAGTGCGCCCTAATTTACCTACCGCTATTGGTGATGTAGCTTACATTTCATACGGTATGAGTGCGCTTGGTGTTTACATTCCTTATTACCAAGGTATGACTGAAGTGCCACATGCATTAACTATTGGTACAGATAAAGCTGATAGTGCATCTGCTAATTGGGCATTCCGTAAGCTGCAAACCTTAGCAATGACCAACTGGAAGGTATTTTCTCCGATTGTTCAAACGGCTTATCATAAGTTTGAAGTACAAACGGCATCTAAACAACGTGAACTTGAAAAACATTACCTTAAAATTTACAAACGTCAGCCTAAAAAAGCACAAGCCTTGATCAATCAATTTGAGAAGACAACGGTTGCAGATGCATTGGCATTGACCGATCAATTAACCAATACTTTATTTACTAAAATGACATATACCACAGATATGACTTATCATTTTGAAGGTGCATAAGCTTTATTAGATTGAGCATATAATGCAGGACAAGAAGACCACAATTGGTCTTCTTGTTTTATCAATACAACCATTTAGCGCAAAAAACCACACAATAAAAACTGATCGCCGTTATCTTGAATAAAAAATTAGTATTATGACTACCAACGAAAACTAATTTTTTTACACCTAACTAGACAGAACAATGATTCTAATTAAATATTCTGTAGTAGTGGGTATTTCATCGTATTATTATAAATTAAGCTTTGGTGATCATCCGTAAAGTATGTTTTACCCAATAAAATGCTAACGCAGCAGGGGCCAATAAAATAATGATCGCAGCAACATAACTAATAACTGTAGGTAAGCCTATCCCCCATGCGAATGCAAACGCAATTCCACTGATTGCGTCGGTTATCATTTTAAACAATGAATACTGACTTATAAGTAATGGTAACCACGGTAAAATTAATATCCCAACACTGACACTGACGATATTTATTTTAGTACTTTGCTTAAACATTTATAGAATTCCTCATTAATACATCATTATTGTTAGTGTGATAGAACGATTAAGCAAACAAAATTATAAACAACATCTAAATACTGAAAAATTTGACGTAATTAACGATAGATTATTACTCGTAAGTAAAACTAATTTAACGTTTACAGTCATTATCATTTACTTAAAATTAAATATAATAAGTCCACATGACATCACTTCTTTGATGTTATTTAACTGTCTTTTGCTGTGTATTCCTGATTGCTGAAATAGCAACCTTTTCCTATTTGGAGGACACAATGAATCAACAACGCGCAGAAAACCTTTATTACTACCTTAGAGAACAAAACACACCACAAAAAGAAATGAATGTGGTGATTAAACAACTTATTGATAATTACAATATTAATTTGTATCCACTCGATCGTCGTTACCGTTCTCGTATTGGTTATTCCCCTAATCGCTACGATATTAACAGTTATGGTACTGCAGGTTCACGTACTATGAATCAAACTCGTGGTATGCAAAAAACGCATTAACAAAAAACCCCAATAATCATAAATCGACTATTGGGGTAAATATTTTGGTACTTATATTAACGTTACGACTTAATACTGATGTTTATCAGGTTAACCTTTAAGACGATCAACGATTAATGGTACTAAAGAAGTATAAGCATACCATCCAGCCGTAACAATTATAATTGTCCACACGATACGAGAGAACCATTGTGTCCGCTGCATATGACGCGAAGGATCTGGCTCACCACAATGAGGGCAAAAGTGGGCACGGCGAGAAACACTACCATCACAAGCTGGACAATCAGTTAAACGCTTAGAGCGTGGCTTTGTCATAGTTTCAGTCACTATTTTATCATTAACAGCATCAGAACATGATGCTGGCTGACTAAAATCAGGGGTATTCGCCGGCGGCGCCTTATGCCCTGAACGTTTTTCTGCGTGTAATGAAAACGATACTTCATGCTGAGCATTATCGTCATCAAGTGCAGAAAATTCAGTTGTTTTCACTGTAATTCACCCTTTGATTAATTTCTGTGCACAGAATACGCAATATTAAAATAATAGTCTCAATTAATCTTGTTGCGAGCACAATATTAACACTAAAATTACTGAGTCCATATCACTGAAAGTAGTTGCAACGGCTCTATCTGCCGTTAGTTATTACTGACTATATAGCAATAAATATAACCAGCACTTATTTCTAATGCTACACTCTCAATACACACTCAATTTCATATTATTGGTAAAGGAGTGCCATTTGATGCTAAAAATACTTATAGCCCTATTCGCTAGTGCCATTATCACAATGCCTATCACTGTTACAGCTACGACAATCGAAATAGCATATCCTTGGTCTAAAGCCGTTCCACCCACATCCAATGTCGCAGCAGCTTTTTTATCCATTATTAATCATAGTGATGTTGACGATACGCTTATTGCAGCACGTTCACCTATAGCCCAAATAGTCGAGTTACATACACAAAATAATAACAATGGATTGATACAAATGCGTCAAGTTGAAACAATTAATGTCGCGGCTGAACAGCAACAACAATTAGCCCCTGGCGGTCTGCATATAATGTTATTTAATCTTATTGAAGTGCCTACGATTGATTCACACTTTCCATTAACACTGACCTTTAAGCATGCCGGTGAAATAACAGTCAATGTTGCCGTTAAAGCTACAACATACAGCGGAAATAATAATGGCATAACACATGATGTAAGCCATGGTATGCAACACCATCATTGATTATTCCAGCGTACATCGTTGTATGTACGCTGCAAAAGATGCCACATACTAGCTATCAATTAACGCCCATTAACGTTTTATATTTCATGATGGCTTGTTGGCAAAAGTCACGTTCATCATCATCGTCAATATTATTGGTTAACTCAGCAAACGCCTCATAACCGACTTTACCGTTTTTCACTTTCCAAACAGTATAAGAAGCTTGCTTATCTAACTCGATACGCATTCTTTCACTATCTGATAATTGGGTTAAATTATACATCGTCTTCTCAACCTTCTTTTTTGTTAATTCTACCCAAGATCATGCTCAAGAAGAACCTCTTTCACACCATCAATGATGACACTCGATTAATCATGAAAAAGCCGATATAACGATCGCTAGCAATGTAATGGATTACATTTTTTAGTTGGTTATTTTTTTTATTAACCATACAAAAACAGCAGCGACAAACAAAAAACCTCAAAATATCAATTCCTTAAGCATTAAAAACATTACCGATGACTTAATTATGCATTTAATTAACCTTAAAAAAGAAAACGATACCATTCACACTTTCAACAGATTTGGTAATCAATGCCGTTCATTAACTAAAATAGCCCTATTTTTGTGATCTAGATCTCAAGGCTTGAATATTTTATTCAATAAACTAGCGCCATAAATTGAAGCATACTTATTGCTTCTAAATAACTCATAACCCTAGGAGTACTTCATGGCTACCCCACATATCAATGCTGAAGTTGGCGATTTTGCAGAAACAATTTTAATGCCAGGTGACCCACTACGCGCACAGTTTATTGCAGAAACTTACCTAGAAAACGTAAAACGTGTTTGTGATGTTCGCAGCATGTACGGTTTCACTGGTACTTATAAAGGTAAACCAGTATCAGTAATGGGTCATGGTATGGGTATTCCATCTTGCTCTATCTATGTCCATGAGCTAATTCGAGATTTTGGTGTTAAAAACATCATTCGTATTGGTAGCTGTGGTGCTGTTCATGATGACGTTAAATTAATGGACGTAATCATTGCAATGGGCGCTTCAACTGACTCAAAAGTTAACCGCATCCGTTTTGCTAACCACGATTTCGCAGCGATTGCTGACTACCACTTACTTGAAACAGCTGTAAACCAAGCACGCGCACAAAATGTTGCAGTTCGTGTTGGTAACGTATTCTCAGCAGATCTATTCTACAGCCCAGAAGTTGGCCTATTTGATAAGATGGAAAAATTAGGTATTTTAGGTGTTGATATGGAAGCTGCTGGTATCTACGGCGTTGCTGCAGAACTTGGCGCTAAAGCACTAACAATCCTAACGGTATCTGACCATATTAAACGTGGCGAAAAATTAAGTGCAGAAGCTCGTCAGCATTCTTTCAATGAAATGATGAACGTAGCATTAGAAACTGCCATTAATTTATAATATCTTATTGTGATAATACTGGCTGTAACGATAAGTCTGTTATAAAAATTATTAGAGTGAAAAATATATCTGTAGTGATGTATTTTTCACTTTTTTTATACCTATTAATAGCAATCTTATTCAACATTTAAATAATTTCAATAATAGTAAAGCAACATCATTACGCTTAGGTATAATCATGACCACCTCAACATAACTCGGTGACGATCGATGACTTTATCCTCTATGCAAACGACATTGGATCAACTACCGCCAGCTTGTGATGATATTCAATTCAATTACTGTAAAACCGTTGCCTGTGCCAACTTTAGTCGCACAGACCCACAGCTCTATGTATTACAAAAAAATAATTTACAGCGTCCAATACTGATTTGCCGAGAGTGTGGCGCATTTCCACCAGTACTTAGTAATCATGACGTTATTGCAGAAAAACAGCGCCTAGCACAGCAACAAAATAGTGGTTTAGCTGCTTGTTCAAATTCTGATTGTCCACATAATGGCTTACCCGTTCTTACCTATCGCCAGCTTTATCATGCGTTTGGCTTTAGTGGTGAACGTCAACGTTATCGGTGTAAATCTTGTCATCATACCTTTGTCGATCCATGGTCTAACGGTAATAATAAGCATCAACTACAACAAAAATTATTAGCCTATTTATTTACCGGCTATACCGTACGAGAGATTTGTCGTCGGCTAGTGATTAATCCGAAAACCTTTTATGATCAACTTAATCATATCGCTGCTCGATGCCGCCACCAACTAACAATTTTTGATGCGCGGTTAGGCAAATACGCTCAAACACGTCACCTTGCAACAGATCTAACCCCATTGCAGCCCCACAGTAACAATGGCGTATTATGGATCGCTACCGCTGAAGCAGATTCTGGTTATGTGGTCAGTCAACATGTTAATTATCAAACGCAGCAACCAGTAACAACTTATGCTAACCAGCACGATGCATATTATATTGGCACCCGTTTTATCGCTCCACATAGCTATTATCATTCTGCTAATACCGTCGTAACTTCACAAGGACTACTCGCACATATTGATGCGACTTATCGCCAAATCTTAGCCCGTAAAAATATGGAAAACCCATTGAGTGGTGAAGTCACTATTAACTACCCAACCAAAGGCTGCCTTATCCGTCCTCAATATACAGTCTATAGTCATTTTTTATATTTACGCGAGTTGCTCAATTCCAATATTCCTTGTCTCGCAGTGTTTATGCCTCAAGAAACCTTATTACGTTCAGCCTGTTTGTCAGTATTTATTGATCGAGTTAATAACCATACTCTCCATCCTCTGTATGTTGTTGAAGATGCGCAATGGCAACACGGACAACATACCGAAAAAATTGATATCGTATTAATGGGATGGTGGCGAGACCGCTGGGCATTCAGTCGTAATAAAGGCAGTAATAAAGGCATCTGTCATCTTGGTGGCAATAAAAAACAGCAACAACATTGGCTAACTGTTGCTACTCATCAAGCAGCGACAGTTTATCAACAACGTTTTTATGACCAATTTAGCCATATGATCAATGAACCACGGCGTAAACTTCGCCCTGCTAGCTTATTACCATTATTAGATATCTATCGTGCTTGGCATAACCTTTGCCATCAAAATAAAGCCGGTATAACACCCGCACAAGCATTAGGCTTGATGTCATCACCAATGACCCTTGAACAATTATTACAATAAGCAAGACAGTGTTAGTTATATTTAAAACGACTAAATAAATGCCATTTACATCTAAAGATTGACAAATATTACTCAAATATATGCTGAATGTAAGCTGAACGTCAGAGTAAAATCAGCTAAATGTAAAATAACGCTTTGCAATAAAACACCTTTCAAAACCCTGACATTTCTCATTATGTTATCCGTACTATGAATATCAGAAACCAATTATTCATTGAAATAAAAGGACAACATCATGAAAAAAGTACTATTGCCGCTAGCATTAATTCTTGCTTCAGGTTCAGCAGTTGCCGATCAACAAGGCGCTTACATTGGTGGTAACATCGGTAACGCATCAACTAATCTTAGTGCCCATGGACACGACAGTAGCTATAACTTAGATGATGATGTACTTGCTTACGGTGTTTACGGTGGCTATAACTTCACTGAAAATCTAGGTCTGGAAGCAACAATTGGCCAAACAGGTGAACAAAAGCATGTCAAAAAGGGCTACGCAACTTTAACGCCACGTATTATGTTCCCGCTTAATGATCGCTTCTCTGTTTACGGCAAAGCAGGTGTAGCATATGTTGCTGCTGATGGTAACTATAACGGCCATGAAAACATGCATCATGATGATATTGATGTTGATGGCTTTGGTTGGACTGCTGGTACGGGTGTTAACTTTGCTGTCGCTGAGCATCTAAACGTTCGTGCAGGAGTTGATTACTTAACTGCAAAGCTTGAAAATAGCCATAATGACAAAAATTTAAATATCGACTCAGATACAACAATCTACTCAGTAGGTGTTGACTACAAGTTCTAATTATCTCGCGATATCTTTCAAGCTCGCCATTGACGCCATTAGAGCATAATCTAATGGCTTTTTTACAGTTATTTTTACGTCTAATATCATTTAACAAGGCTTCACTTTAGCCCTTTCCTAACTAAGCAAATGATCAACAGTAAGATCAAATGTTCACTCAATAAAAAGTAAAAAAATACCTCACATTTACTAAACAAAGATAATTTAAATTTTAACTGGCTTTTATTGCGATCAAAACGGGATTTATTCCCATTTTGAATTGACAAAAAAGCCAAAAAAGTCAATTATCAATCTATCAAATGCTCTTGCACATTCCATCCGCTCACTCGATGAGTTAATGGTTATCATCAATGTGGTTAAGAGTCGGTATGAATTCTTTTGAACATGATGGCATTTCAAGCTATAACTGATGCCATCATGACATAAGCCCTATACATAAGGTCGATAGATATGAGCACAAAACTAGAACAACTACGCGCACTAACTACTGTTGTTGCTGACACTGGTGACATCAAAGATATCAGCAAATACCAACCAGAAGATGCGACAACAAACCCATCATTGATCTTAAAAGCAGCACAAATTGCTGAGTATGCACCTCTAATTGACCAATCTATTGCTTACGCAAAAGCACAAAGCGATGATAAAGCACAACAAATCCAAGATACTTGCGACATGCTTGCAGTAAACATTGGTAAAGAAATCCTAAATGTTGTTCCTGGTCGTATCTCAACAGAAGTTGATGCTCGTCTTTCTTACGATACAGAAGCAAGTGTTATTAAAGCACGCCACCTAATCAAACTTTATAATGATGCGGGTATCACCAATGATCGCATCCTTATTAAGTTAGCATCTACTTGGGAAGGTATTCGTGCAGCTGAGATTCTTGAAAAAGAAGGCATCAACTGTAACCTAACGCTACTATTCTCTTTTGCTCAAGCGCGTGCATGTGCTGAAGCTGGCGTATTCCTAATCTCACCATTCGTTGGTCGTATTATGGATTGGTACAAAGCAAAAGAAGGCCGTGATTTTGAAGCACAAGAAGATCCAGGCGTTATCTCTGTAACTAGCATCTACAACTACTACAAAGAACACGGCTATAATACTGTTGTTATGGGCGCAAGCTTCCGTAACATCGGTGAAATTCTTGAGCTAGCAGGTTGTGACCGTCTAACTATCAGCCCACAACTTCTTCAAGAACTTGAAGATGCTACTGGCATTGTAGAGCCTAAGCTTGTTGCAGCGACAGAACTAAAAGATCGCCCAGCAGCAATGACTCACGCTGAATTCCTATGGGATCACAACCAAGAAGCAATGGCTGTTGAGAAACTAGCTGAAGGTATTCGTAACTTCGCAGTTGACCAAGGCAAATTAGAGACAATGATCGCAGATCGTCTTTAATAACTAAGCATTATTTCAGAAAGCGGCTCATCGAGCCGCTTTCTTAAGTTTACATTTACCTAAATATTTGGTGAAAATACTATGGAACGTAAAATGTTAGCTAACGCAATTCGTGCCCTAAGCATGGATGGCGTACAACAAGCAAATTCTGGTCACCCTGGCGCGCCTATGGGTATGGCTGATATCGCAGAAGTACTTTGGCGTGGTCACATGAACCACAACCCACAAGATCCTAAATGGGCTGATCGCGACCGTTTTGTATTATCAAACGGCCACGGCTCTATGCTTATTTACTCTCTACTTCACCTAACAGGTTACGACCTATCAATTGATGATCTTAAAAACTTCCGTCAATTACATTCAAAAACACCAGGTCACCCAGAATACGGTTACGCACCTGGCGTTGAAACAACAACAGGTCCTTTAGGCCAAGGTATTACTAACGCTGTTGGTATGGCGCTTGCTGAAAAAGCAATGGCTGCACAATTCAACCGTGAAGGTCATGACATCGTCGATCACCACACTTACGCTTTCATGGGCGACGGTTGTATGATGGAAGGTATCTCTCACGAAGCATGTTCTCTAGCTGGTACTTTAGGTCTTGGTAAGCTAGTTGCTTTCTGGGATGACAACGGTATCTCTATCGATGGCGAAGTAGAAGGTTGGTTTGCTGACGATACTGCTAAGCGTTTTGAAGCATACGGCTGGCACGTGATCCGTAGCGTTGATGGCCACGATGCAGCGGCAATCAATGCTGCTATCGAAGCTGCAAAAGCTGAAACAACTAAGCCTACTTTGATCTGTTGTAAAACAATCATCGGTTTTGGTTCGCCAAACAAAGCTGGCTCTCACGACTGTCACGGTGCTCCACTAGGCGCTGACGAAATCAAAGCAGCACGTGAATTCCTAGGTTGGACATATGGTGCATTTGAAATCCCTGCTGAAATTTACGCAGAGTGGGATGCAAAAGAAGCTGGTAAAGCAAAACAAGCATCTTGGAATGAGAAATTTGCAGCATACACAGCAGCATTCCCTGAGCTAGCGGCTGAGTTTACTCGTCGTATGACAGGTGGTCTACCTGCTAACTGGGAAGCAGAAACAAGCAAAGTTATTGCTGATCTACAAGCAAACCCAGCTAACATTGCATCACGTAAAGCCTCTCAAAACGCACTTGAAGCATTTGGTAAACTATTACCTGAATTCATGGGCGGTTCTGCTGACCTAGCACCATCAAACCTAACTATGTGGTCTGGCTCTAAGTCAATCACACCTGAAGATGCATCAGGCAACTACATTCACTACGGCGTACGTGAATTTGGTATGACTGCAATGATCAACGGTATGGCACTGCACGGTGGTTTTGTTCCTTACGGCGCAACATTCCTAATGTTTATGGAATACGCACGTAACGCACTACGCATGGCTGCTCTGATGAAAGTTCAGAACATTCAAGTGTACACTCACGACTCTATCGGTCTTGGCGAAGATGGTCCAACTCACCAACCTGTTGAGCAAGTATCATCACTACGTCTAACACCAAACATGAGCACATGGCGTCCATGTGACCAAGTTGAATCTGCAGTTTCTTGGAAATACGCGATCGAGCGTAAAGATGGTCCAACATCTTTAATCTTCTCTCGTCAAAACCTAACTCAACAAGATCGTACTGCTGAGCAAGTTGCTAACATCGTTAAGGGTGGTTACATCCTTAAAGATTGTGCTGGTAAGCCAGAGCTAATCTTAATCGCAACGGGTTCTGAAGTAGGTATCGCAGCAGAAGCATACGCAGAACTAACAGCTGCTGGTCGTCAAGTACGTCTAGTGTCTATGCCTGCTACTGACCTGTTCGATAAGCAAGATGCTGCTTACCGTGAAAGCGTTCTTCCAGCAGACGTTACAGCACGTATCGCTATCGAAGCGGGTATTGCTGACTACTGGTACAAGTATGTAGGCCTTAACGGTCGCATCATCGGTATGACAACATTTGGCGAATCAGCACCTGCTGAAGAGCTATTTAAAATGTTCGGCTTTACTGTTGAGAACATCGTAAACACTGCTAACGAGTTACTTGCTTAAGCATATATTGCTAAGTCATAGTAGACGTTAAAAAATAAAGCCGAGTATTTATACTCGGCTTTTTATTTATCCGGATTTTATTATTGTTCCAAATAAAATACTCTTCCTCCTATCTATATCCACATATCTGCGATATAACTTCCTATATTTAATGTTCAATATTGAATCAAAAAATAGAAAAGGTCTTTATTTGAAAAATTAATAGCTTTTTTATTGGTTGTTATTTGTGCATCTTATTTATTAATATAAATACCCATCTCCATTTATATTAATAAAAAACTGTAACTATTAATATAAATGCTCATGTATGGGCTTTTTTTTGTATGCAATAAACCTATTTTATATATTGGGCAATTAGCAAAAATAGAATATTTGATTATAAAAAAGTGTATTGTTCAAATTTAAAATAAGCGTAAATTAAATCCCATAGACAGACACAAACTTACTAATAACGCTGTTTATCAAAGGATTTAGATATGTCACATTTTAATAGTCAAGAACATCAAGGTTCACAAAAAGCACATCAACATACTGCTGAAGCTGAACATGAAAAAATGGAACGTCGTTATGGTGAAGAAGTAGAACATAAACATAACCGTGACCACCATGAAGTTCGTGACCATGAAAAAAGCCACCCACATACACAACACGGTGGTGATCCAAAAGGTCATAAACATCCAGAACAAACTCATGGCGATCGTCATGAGCATGACGAACATCGTCATCACAAAACTAAAGAGCATGATCATAAAGAATCATCTCGTAACCATCACAAAACTTCAACTAAGTAATTAGTTAATAAATTTTAGTGATCAGTTAAAAGCCAATTTAATAACGATAATATTTATCGATTTAAATTGGCTTTTGTTTATATAGAATTAAATTTATTTATTATTCGGTAATAAATAAGGTGAAATAAACGCAGCTACTTCGTCTTCACATAATCCTAATGTTACTTCTATTCCCGCTTGCTTTAATACATCAATACCTTTACCGCTATTACGTGGATCAGGATCTAGAGTTGCTACCACTACTCGCTTTATCCCCTTTTCAACTAAAGTATGTGCACAAGATGGTGTCCGTCCCACAAATGAACATGGCTCTAATGTTACATAAGCCGTTACATCATCCAGTGGTTGATCATAATTTGCTAATGCCATCGCTTCAGCATGATGACACCCCGGTGCTTGCGTAAACCCTTCACTGACAATCAAGCCGTCTTTCACTAAGACACATCCAACAGGCGGATTAGGACGACAAGCAGGCAGAGCTTGATGTGATAATGTTAATGCTCGCTGCATAAAGCTTATTTCTTGCGCTAAGTTTGTCATAACACCTTCACTTTAATAGTATCTAATTCAATATTCTATAACGAAATCAAGCTTAACCGTTATGTTGATACCATGAATAATATATGAATTTACAACTCACCCTCAATTCAGGTGCGATAGGTTTAAATACCCTCACTGAATAACATGAGGTTTTTCATGAAACGATTAATCATAACCTTAACATTATCGTTAGCGCTGCATTCATTATCCGCATTCGCAACACAACCAAGTACTACATCAACACCATTACAGACTCAAGATATGATTGAATATATTGACCATACCCATCAATTAACAACAACAGAGAAAGTCCAAACGGATGTAATACACTCAATCAATACCAATAATTACCTGCAGATAAATTCTCACAAAGACGCCCATTTAGAGCGACGAGAAATAGCGCGGCGTTCAAAGAAAAAAAACACCAGTGCTTTCTACACTAAAGCACATACGCAGCCTCAGTAATCATTCAGCTAAGCCTTGCTATACTATTAGCTGTGCTCATTAATATCCTATTCGTCCAGCGCCTTTTACATTTTCCTTGCTGGACGAAACTATCATTTCAGCTCAATTGAAACATAAACTATCGTATAGTTATCATTTATATACTTTCTGCACCTAATTATCGAAAAGTTAAGCAAAAAATCCCCCTCAAAGGTATAAATTCATTTAAGGTTCAGAAAAGCTATGTTTTCATACATGCTTGCTAAAATAAGCCAAGTGCTAACACTCGCACTCATTAAAAATAAAAGAACTGACGAGCATTATGTCTACGTTTAAAACGACAGTATTAACAAATTTTTTGAATTACCGCTTTATTAGCCTAATTGGGCTATCTATTATTACTGCTGCTGCCGTATTATCAATTAACACCACACCATCAATACACAATAAAGAGATCCAACTACCCTTAGTAACTACGCCGCAAGTGGTGCTAAAGACCCTAACACCAGCAGCGGTCACTAAAGATATTGTGCTACCGCCAACCTATGAATACAAAGTCAAAAATGGTGACACGCTCAGTGAGATATTTGCACAATTAAATTTACCGCAAGCCGATGTTAAAGATATCATGGCTGCAGATTTAAATAGCTTACAAATTGATAACTTACGTCCAAATGATATCTTAAGATTTTGGGTAACAGACAGCAATCATCGTTTAAATAAAGTGCAACTACAATTTAACGTCGCGCATATGATTGACTATACTCGAGAGAAAAATAACGACTTTAGTGTTAAAGAGATCACCTTACCTGGCGTATGGCGTGAAAAAGTCATCAGTGGTGAAATTCATGGTAGTTTTAGTTCATCAGCCCAAAAAGCGGGCTTAAGTTACACCGATATCCATGAAATTATGGCTATCTTTAAAGACAAACTCAATTTTGATCGCGACCTAAAAACAGGGGATCGTTTTGAAGTTGTCAGCAAAGCAAAATATGTCAATAATCAAGCCAGTGGTGATACTGAGCTCCAAGCCGTTCGTTTATACACCAATAAGCAACAATTTTCTGCCTATTTAAACAGTGACGGTAATTTTTATGATAAAAATGGCGAAAGCTTACAACAGGCATTTTTACGTTACCCAACCGCAAAACGGTTCCGTGTTAGCTCACAGTTTAACCCTTATCGTCGCCACCCAGTAACAGGGCGCATACAACCACATAACGGCGTTGATTTTGCAGCACCATCAGGAACTCCAGTACTCGCGACAGGTGATGGCGTTGTTACTCGCGTAACCAACCACCCTTATGCTGGTCGTTATGTAGTAATCAAGCATAGTGCCAATTACAGTACCCGCTATCTGCATAACAGTCGTATTCTAGTCAAGGTAGGACAACGAGTAAAACGTGGCCAAAAAATTGCGTTATCAGGTCGAACTGGTCGTGTCACTGGTCCGCATATTCATTATGAATTTTTAGTGCGAGGTAAACCTGTTAACCCATTAACAGCAAAAATTCCATTAGCAGCGTCAGTGTCACACCAACAGAAAAAAGAGTTTGAACTTGATGTGGCGCAATATAATCGTCTAATGCGTTTGCCATTAGCACATAAAAGCAGTGATATAAAAGTCGCTGTTAATGAAGCTAAAGACATATAATTATTACAATATAAGGCACTGTAGTACGACTACTGTGCCTTTTTATTATCTTTCGCAACCATCCCTCCTCACAGTTGATACAATTTGATACATTTCTGCTACTTTAAATCTAATTAAACGTGATATTGTTCCTGTTTTAAAATGGAATTTATGATTATTCTCAAGATGTTATAACGCCTTCATTTTCTATGCGTAAACATTAATCATATTCTAATAGCCCATATACAGGATGTATCTATGGCCACAAAAAATACCCCGTTTGAATTTTCAGATTTACAGGTTGAACCGGGAAGCCATATTAATTGCGAACTAGAAATTGCTCGCCTTTATACTCACTCACCTTTATCAGTATCGGTTGATATTCTGCATGGAAAGCATCCAGGTCCGGTATTATTGATTAATGCTGCGATACATGGTGATGAGCTCAATGGGATTGAAGTTGTCCGTCAAGTTATTGAAAAAATTGATTTATCAAAACTTCACGGCACTATTATTGCTGTCCCGGTAGTTAACGTTTTTGGCTTTATTCATAAATCACGTTATTTGCCTGATCGTCGAGATCTTAACCGTTGTTTCCCAGGAGCTGAGCGCGGTTCAATCGCTGGACGGATGGCATATCAATACTTTAATCAAGTCGTGCGCCGTGCAACCCATGTGGTTGATTTACACACCGCAGCCATTTACCGCACTAACTTGCCACAGATCCGTGCCAATCTTGATAATCCACAAGCTAGTGCAATGGCAATGGCGTTTGGCTCACCTGTAGTGGTTGATGCAAGCTTACGTGAAGGTTCATTACGGGCTGCGGCAGAAGAGTTTAATATTCCCGTGATCACCTTTGAAGCTGGTGAAGCATTACGTCTTGACGCACATGCCGTTGGTTCTGGCGTACAAGGAGTATTAAAGGTTATGCGCCACTTAGAGATGTTACGCACTAGCCGCAGTAAAAAAACCATTGAGCCAATGGTGCCAAAGGCGACACGTTGGGTACGCGCTGATTCTGATGGCTTACTACGATCCCACGTTGCATTAGGTGAAAAGGTCGATAAAAACCAAGTTATTGCAACGATCAGTGATCCTGCAGGAAGCAATCAAGTAACCGTGATTGCCCCTCAAGGCGGTATTGTAATTGGCCAGCAAACATTACCACTGGTTAATGAAGGTGATGCTATCTTCCATATTGCTTTCTTTGAAGAGCCAGATGGTTTAGTCGAAGAACAAGTAGAGTCTTATCTATATGATGCAGTAGAAGAACTCGATGATGACTTAAAGTGGGGCATGACCAGTTAAGTCAACTTTACTGTGAAATAGCGGTACCAAAAAAGTGCAAATAAAAAGAGAAGCTCATTGGCTTCTCTTTTTACTATAAGAAGGAAAATAATTTAATAATAGGAATGTTTGATAACACTCTCACTTTAATATTTTCCATATGAATATAATAACCAGCAACGTCTATAACCATGATATCTATTTATGGATTTTATTGCTCACCATCGTGAAACAGATCTACAGGTCCAAACTGTTGCTCAACATTTATCAGAAACAGGAGAACTGTGTAGTGGCTTTGCAAAAAAAATCAACCTAGAACAAACCGGATTAATATTAGGTTTACTTCACGATTTTGGTAAATATAGCCAAGCCTTTCAAAACTATATTCAATCCGCCCAAGGTTTAATTGATCCTGACAATGTCTGCTTTGTCGATGCTAAAGCCAATAAAGGTAAAATAGATCATGCAACCGCAGGTGCGCAATATCTTTATGATGCACTAAAAAATTATGGGGGAAAAGGAGAAGGAGAACTATGCGGTCAACTATTAGCTTTATGTATTGCATCACATCACAGTGGGTTGATTGATGTTCTCTCGGCTGATTTTAATAAAGGCAATATCTTTAACACCCGAATTCAAAAAACAGAAGATAAAGCGCATCTACAAGAATGTCGAAATAATGCCGATCCAGAAATTATTAATCACCTAAATCAATTATTAAAACCGGCAAAAGGTGCACCTCAGTTATTAAAAGAATTACTTCAAAAAATATTCCCTTTACTCGGTTCTTCTCATGAAACAGCAAATACAACCATTAATAGCTTCAACGTTGGCTTTCTAACGCGGTTTCTTTTTAGTTGCTTAATTGATGCTGACCGCTTAAACAGTGCTGAATTTAGTGAGCCTCATCGTCTACAAGAACGTCTATCTCGTTCAGTAAAACCTGATTGGAATATTGCAATCACACGCTTAGAAAATAAATTAGCCACATTCAGTATCAAAAATCAGATTGATAATATTCGTCGAAATATTTCGTTAGATTGTCTAAACAAAGCGCAAGAAAAACAAGGAATTTATAGTCTAACTGTACCGACAGGTGGCGGTAAAACGTATGCCAGCCTCCGCTATGCCTTACACCACGCGAAACAACATCAATGTGAGCATATTTTTTATATTATTCCGTTTACATCAATCATTGAACAAAATGCACAGGTGATTCGCGACGCTATAGAACACCCTGATGATATTCATCCATGGGTACTAGAGCATCATTCAAGTATTGAGCCTGAACATCAAACTTGGCAAAGTAAGATCTGTGCAGAAAATTGGGATACGCCCATTGTTATTACAACCATGGTACAGTTTTTAGAAGCCCTATTCTCTGGCGGCACCAAAAGTGTAAGACGGTTACATCAACTTGCAAATAGCGTTCTTATTTTTGATGAAATTCAAACATTACCAATTAACTGTACTCATTTGTTTTGTAATGCATTAAATTTCTTAGTCGAACAAGCAAATTCAACCGCGCTTTTATGTACAGCAACGCAACCGTTACTCAACCAGTTAGACAATAGTGAAAAAGGTCAATTAACGTTAACAGCTGAGTTAGTCTCCGATGTAGGGGCATTATTTGATGATTTAAAACGGGTTCATATCAAAAATTGTTGTAAACCGTTAGGTTGGTCATTGAATGAAATTACTGATCTTGCTATCAAACAATTTGAATTAACGGGAAGTTGTTTAACCATTGTTAATACCAAGCAATGGGCACAAGATTTATATCTTTCTTGCCAGAATAGAGTTGATACCGATGCCCTGTTCCACCTTAGTACCAATCAATGCCCAGCACACCGTAAAGTTATCTTAGCTACAATTCGTCAACGTCTTGAAAATAATCAACCAGTGATGTGCTTTAGTACCCAACTAATTGAGGCAGGTGTCGATGTTGACTTCGCCAGCGTGATCCGCTTTTTAGCTGGACTTGATTCTATCGCTCAAGCTGCGGGTCGTTGTAATCGTAACGGTAAACACGAAACCGCCACTGTTTTTGTTGTTAACCCTGATCACGAAAACACCAAAATGTTAGCCGATATAGATAAAGGCAAAGCCATTACTAAGCGCATCATGAGTGAAGGATTTGAGGATTTGCTCGATCCTGCGGCAATGGCTCGGTATTTTTATTACTACTTCTTTCAGCGCAGTGAGGATATGGATTATCCATGTAAAGACAGTCAGAAAAACACCACCTCATTATTAGCTTTATTATCAAATAATAAGTCACACCCTTGCTCATTAAATGATGACAGAAGCAAACAACGCAAGCTGCCTCGTTTAGAACAATCATTTATGGAAGCGGGTAATATTTTCAAGGCAATAGATGCACCAACCCAAGCCATTATTGTTGATTATCAATCATCAAACAAATTAAGCAATGATCAACTCACCGCCGAAGAAATCATTATTGCCTTATGTGGTAAAGATAAAGTGTTTGATGCCGAATTATACTTTCAAGCTTTAAAACAAGCCCAAAAGTACAGTGTTAATGTTTTTCCTAATGTGTTTGAAAAATTACTTAAGAATCAAGCCATTTATGAAACTCAATCTGGCTCGGGAATTTACTATCTTCGCAAAGAATACTATGACAATGCTTTTGGGCTCAGTACTGAAATAGTTAGCGATTCAGTTTTTTGTAGTTGTTAATTGATAACTTGGAAGGATTTAAAGCACGCTCCCTAAAAGGGAGCGATAAATTTATACAAATATCAGTAAGTATTTCAATCCACGTTCAAATAATAAGAACGATGTCTTTAAATTAAAGACCACTAAAGCTTATAACCAATAGTTACTTTTATCTAACATTTTAAACCACTAAGAATCAAGAAGTTTACATTTATTTTCACGAAAAATTGAATCTATAATTAAAATTATAAACTTCACTTAATGATATTTGTACTAGTATTTAAACAGATTCATTTTTCAGTTGAACAAACGGAGAATAACACGTGAACTCAACACCTAAAAATAGCATCAGTTTTCGAGTCTGGGGGCGTTATGCTCTGTTTACTGATCCCGTGACCAAAATTGGTGGCGAAAAATGCAGTTACCATGTTCCAACCTATGAAGCACTTAAAGGCATTCTAAAATCTATTTACTGGAAGCCGACCTTAATATGGGTGATTGATCGAGTGCGGATCATCAATCCTATTCGTACCCAAACTAAAGGTACTAAACCGTTGGTTTGGGGCGGCGGTAACACCTTAGCTATCTATACCTTTTTGCATGAAGTGGAGTATCAAGTCGAAGCTCACTTTGAATGGAACACTCATCGTCCTGAACTTAAACAAGATCGCATTGATGGCAAACACTTTGCCATTGCAAAACGCATGCTTGAAAAAGGTGGGCGCCAAGATGTTTTTCTTGGAACTAGAGATTGCCAAGCCTATATCGAACCATGCGAGTTTGGCTCTGGTAGTAGTATTTATGACAATATTGATGAACTGAGCTTTGGGTTAATGTTCCATAGTTTTGGCTATCCTGATGAGACAGGCAAAGATGCGTTAGATAGCCGTTTTTGGTTCCCAACCATGCGCTATGGAATCATTGAATTTGAGCATCCTCAGCAATTTAATAATTCTGACCCACAATTGATCACTCGCCACGTTAGACCGATGACAGCTAAAGAATTCGAACTGGATGTAAACCTATTACCTGTCGAGAAACAGGAGGTTGAACAATGAGTTGGTTAGGAAAATTATATAAAACTTATGAGGCAGTACAGCAACTTGACTTAGCTCAGTCAGAGCAAATCATGCCGATTTGTCATACCCCTCAAAATGCCCATATTCACATTACATTAAATCAAAATGGTGAGTTTGTTCGCGCTGAGGTTTTAGAGAAAACGCAAATTGTACTGCCAGCCACTGAAAAATCTGCCAGTCGTAGCAGTGGTGAAGCCCCACACCCTTTAGCTGATAAACTGCAATATGTAGCTAAGGATTATGCTAATTATGGTGGTAAGAAAAAACCTTATTTTGATAGCTATGAAGCGCAGTTAAAGGAATGGATAAACTCACCACACTCACACCCTAAAGCAACGGCTGTTTACCAATATATAAGTAAAGGAACAGTCATTGCTGATTTAATCAAACATGGTATTTGCCATATTGATGAAAATCAAACCTTACTAACATCATGGGATAACCCCGATCAACCAACTCCCTTGCTCTTAAAAATATTACCGAAAGAAAAAGGGCAAGTTGAGCAAGGAAGTTCCTTAGTGTGTTGGAGTGTTGAAATTGCAGGTGATCAATGCCCTCAAACATGGAAAGACAGCACACTACAACAGGCATGGATTGACTTTGATATTAACAATAGTGCTGAATCTGCACTGTGCTATGTCACTGGTAACAATCTAGCAGCAGGTGTCAAGCACCCTGCAAAAATCCGTCATACAGGTGATAAAGCCAAGCTTATATCTTCAAATGATAAAGATGGCTATACCTATCGCGGACGATTTTTCGATAGTCAGCAATCTGCAACCGTGAGTTTTGAAGTTACTCAAAAAGCTCACAATACCTTGCGGTGGCTTATCGGTCGCCAAGGATATCGCAATGGTGATCAAGTCATTATTGCATGGGCGGTGAATCAGCCAGACATTCCTCAACCTCTAGAAAGTCTTGATGATCCTGAAGTCTTGTTTGCTGATGATTGGGGCAATTTTGATAATTTAACGCTTAATACTGAACCCTCACCAACCCCTATAGAGCCAGCGCTAGATCACAGTAAAGATTTAGGTCAACGCTTTGGGCATTTATTCAGTGAAAAGCTAAAAGGTAAGTTTTCAGGTGCACCTTTAGCACTCACCGATTCGATTGTCGTTATGGCATTGGATTCTGCCACTCCAGGTCGAATGGGGGTGACATATTATCGTGATTTTCAACCGGCTGAATATTTATCAAACCTTGAAGCTTGGCATCTTGATTGTGCTTGGTGGCAACGAGCAAGCAAAGAAAAACAAGAGGCTGGTAAACCTAAATGGTATCGCTGTGCACCGAGTAACTGGGCAATCTTAGAAGCAGTTTATGGCGATATAATTAAGAGTAATGAGGCACTTAAGAAAAACCTCTCAGAACGTTTATTACCATCGATTATAGATAAACAATCTATTCCCCTCGATATTATGCGCAGAGCAACACATAGAGCGACACAACGCCACAGTTTCAAATTAGATCAACAGTGGCAATGGGAACAAAACCTCGGCGTCGCCTGCGCACTATACCGCGGCTACGCAACTCGAACATTAGGGAGACACTACGCTATGGCGTTAGAAACGAATAATACTTCACGTGATTATCTTTATGGCCGTCTACTCGCTGTAGCAGAAAATATCGAGCAATTCTCGTTAGATAAATCAGGTGAAAAGCGATTAACCAACGCAGGAAGATTAATGCAGCGTTTTGCAGATCGCCCATTCACGACATGGAAAACCATTGAATTATCACTGTTACCTTATATTCAACGATTACAAAATACTCACGGTGGCTTTATCACCACTAGAAAACAATTACTCGATCAGATCCATAGCTTATTTAACAGCGATAATTTTAATTCAGATAAAGCGCTCTCTGCAGAATTCTTACTTGGATTCCACAGCCAACGACTTGAATTAATGAAACAAAAATCCACAACTGAATCTGAATTAGATCTTATTAATTAAGGAAAACTACTATGTCACTTAATCATAAAATTGATTTTGCTATTATTTTCACTGTTAACCATGCTAACCCTAATGGTGATCCATTAAATGGTAACCGCCCTCGTCAAGATTATCAGGGCTTTGGTGAAGTTACCGATGTTTGTCTTAAACGTAAACTACGCGATCGTCTACAAGAAGCAGAGCAGACTATTTTCGTACAATCAGACGAGAAAAAAACCGATGGTATGCCAAGTCTACGTACTCGTGCTGAATCTGCTGAGTTTGGTGTCGGTAAAGATGTATTTAATACCAAAAAAACCACCATTGCTGACGCGACTAAAATCGTCTGTGCCAAGTGGTTTGATGTTCGTGCATTTGGACAAGTTTTCGCTTATTCAAAATCAACAGGAAGTGAAGGTATTTCATTACCTATTCGTGGCCCTGTGACCATTCAATCCGCATTTAGTCTTGAGCCAATCAGCATTGAAAGTACTCAAATTACTAAAAGTGTCAGCGGTGAAGGTGATGGTTCTAAAAAATCTTCCGATACTATGGGTATGAAACACCGTGTAGATAAAGCTACTTATGTCAGTTTTGGCGCAATGACACCACAACTGGCGACAAAAACAGGCTTTAGTGACGAGGATGCGGAAATAATAAAAACGCTTTTACCACGTTTATTTGAAGGTGATGCCTCATCAGCACGACCAGAAGGCTCAATGGTAATAGAGAAAATTATTTGGTGGCAGCATAACAGTAAATCAGGTCAATATTCATCAGCCAAAGTACATCAAACGCTACGTCATCACCTAGAACAAGGCTTACCGTTAGATAATTCAGCCCTTAATGATAGTTTAATGGATGCATTACCTAACCTAACACCTGAAATTATAGAAGGTTTCTAATCATGGATGAGCGCCTGATCCCTCTTTCAGCATTGCAGCATTATGTATTTTGTCCGAGACAGTGTGCGCTAATTCATAGTGAACAAGTTTGGGCTGATAACTATTTAACCGCTCAAGGTAATCAGCTACATGAAAGAGTTGATCATGGCGCTCCTGAAACGCGAAAAAATATTCGTTTTGAGCGCGATGTTAACGTTGCTGCACCACAATTAGGTATTACAGGGAAGCTTGATTTACTTGAATTTCATATCAAAGATCACATTTATATTCCCGTTGAATATAAACGAGGTCGCACCAAAAAAGATGATAGTGATCGCGTCCAATTATGTGCTCAAGCACTCTGTATCGAAGAAATGACAAACCAAGAAGTTACTATGGGGTCGTTATGGTATTGGCAAACACGTAAACGGGTTGATATTAAGATCAATGAACCATTACGACAGACAACCCTCAATATTATTCAAGAAGTTAAGCATCTTTTTAATCATGGAGTAACACCAAAACCCATATTAACTAAAGCGTGTAATGCCTGTTCATTAAATAATTTATGTTTCCCCTCGTTATTTAGCCAAGATAAATCAACTAAATATCTAAAAGCACTTTACAGCATGGATAGCGATGAATGAAAAAATTACAAAATTGCCTCTATATAAATAGAGACGGTGCTTACCTTCATAAAGAACGTGAAACACTGATTATTGATATAAAAATAGATGGTAAAAAACAAAAACTCATGCAGTTACCTATACATTCTATTGGTCATATTTTTTGTTTTGGTAATATCATGGTCTCACCTCAAGTAATGGGATTTTGTGGTGAAAACGGCACTGGCTTAGCTTTTTTTAATCAATATGGACGCTTTCAAGCACGTATCGTTGGTAAACAATCAGGTAATGTTTTATTACGCAGAGCACAATATGACATTACGGATAAACAAGCGGCAGTTCTAGCTAGAGATATTGTGGCAGCAAAAATACGTAGCTCTCGAGCGGTATTACAGCGGCATGCTCGCAATCATAGCAATAGCGTCGAAATACAAAAATCAATAGATCGACATCGTCAAATCATTGAAGAATTGCCAGCCCATAATGATATTGAAAAAATAAGAGGCTTAGAAGGCGAAGCCGCCAGCCATTACTTTAAAGTGTTTGACCAATTAATCACTAATTCATCAAATGATATTCGCTTTGATGGTCGAAACCGTCGCCCACCGAAAGATCCAATCAATGCTATGTTGTCATTTTTATATGCTGTTCAAGGCAACGAAATAAGTAGCGCATTACAAGGCGTAGGCTTAGATCCTCAAGTTGGATTTTTACATGCTGAACGTCCAGGACGAGATAGCTTAGCACAAGATCTTCTTGAAGAATTTCGCGCCTTTTTTATTGATCGTTTGGTACTCACACTTATCAATCGAAAACAAGTATCTATGAAGGATTTTGAAACAGATACTTTAGGTGGTGTCAGTATAAAAGAAGATACACGTAAAGCTATTCTTCAGGCATATCAGCAAAAGAAACAAGAAGAAATTCATCATCCTTTTTTAAACGAAAAAATCGCTATTGGATTACTCCCTCATATACAGGCCATGCTATTAGCAAGATATATTCGTGGAGATATTGAACATTACCCACCCTTCTATCAACGTTAATTGAGAACGCTAACTATGATGGTATTAGTAACCTATGATGTCTGTTTAAGTGATTCATCAGGCAGACGTCGGCTGCGACAAATAGCCAAACTTTGTTTAGATTATGGTGTAAGAGTTCAATATTCAGTATTTGAGTGTGATATAGCACCAGATCAATGGGTCAAATTTAAAGCTAAACTACTGGCATTGTATGAACCAGAAGTAGATAGTTTACGTTTTTACCAATTAGGGAAAAATTGGCGTCACCGCGTTGAACATCATGGTGCTAAAGTTGCTGTCGATATATACCAAGATAACTTGATTATCTAATTCGCTAACCTTCTGTTCTCATGAAAAACCCACTAGGCTAGCTAAATTTTAATTCACTGATCATAAAGTTCTTTTACAATTTAGGATCTACTATTCAAAAAATCATCTTACTTTTAAATATGGTTAGCGCAAAAGAGGTATTCAGCGTAGGCTACGCCAGCCTTACCCAAAAGGGAGTCGCTCCCACCACGGGAGCGTGGATTGAAACTGATATTGCTTATTTTTTGTTGTGTTAGATTTAAGTCGCTCCCACCACGGGAGCGTGGATTGAAACCCAGCATGGTTCTTAGGTCGCAACCCATCTACAGGTCGCTCCCACCACGGGAGCGTGGATTGAAACAGACCAAGGAACAGGTCGCTTGTATGTGGGTCAGGTCGCTCCCACCACGGGAGCGTGGATTGAAACTAATATATGATTTGACCTGTATATCTGAAAAATCGTCGCTCCCACCACGGGAGCGTGGATTGAAACATTAAAAAAAGAAAGCAACGCCCAAAAAATAGCAAGTCGCTCCCACCACGGGAGCGTGGATTGAAACACTCTCAAAGAACACTTTCGATAGCCCGATTTTTGTCGCTCCCACCACGGGAGCGTGGATTGAAACAGGTACACATATAGAATATAGTGGCATTATTGTTGTCGCTCCCACCACGGGAGCGTGGATTGAAACTGTTGTTGCTGCCGATGAACGTTTAAAAAGTAAGTCGCTCCCACCACGGGAGCGTGGATTGAAACAACAGGACTCCCTCGCGAATATGGACGCCGATGAGTCGCTCCCACCACGGGAGCGTGGATTGAAACAAATTGTTGTCAGCACAAATCGTCGTAAGCATAGCGTCGCTCCCACCACGGGAGCGTGGATTGAAACCCGTAACCTCCCCATGAAATGTCATCGTCAAAATGTCGCTCCCACCACGGGAGCGTGGATTGAAACACTTCAACCAGCAGTAGGTGGTTTTCAGTATCATGTCGCTCCCACCACGGGAGCGTGGATTGAAACTTTGTAAATGCAGGTTCAGCACCAACATCAGCCGGTCGCTCCCACCACGGGAGCGTGGATTGAAACCAAAGCAATTAGACATTACGCCTGAGCAATTGGGTCGCTCCCACCACGGGAGCGTGGATTGAAACTCTGTCGTGATCAAAGACATGGAAGAAAGCCACGTCGCTCCCACCACGGGAGCGTGGATTGAAACACCAACCTGCTAACAGAAGAAGCACCGAAGGTAGGTCGCTCCCACCACGGGAGCGTGGATTGAAACTCCATATCATCCATGATTGCGACTAACACACCTTGTCGCTCCCACCACGGGAGCGTGGATTGAAACTCCATATCATCCATGATTGCGACTAACACACCTTGTCGCTCCCACCACGGGAGCGTGGATTGAAACTAAAAATCCTTTAGGTAATAAATCAACAAGATTTGTCGCTCCCACCACGGGAGCGTGGATTGAAACTCATCAGTAATCAAAACAAGTTCAAAAGAACCGTAGTCGCTCCCACCACGGGAGCGTGGATTGAAACAGCCTAGACACAATCAACAACATGGCGTTGTACGTCGCTCCCACCACGGGAGCGTGGATTGAAACCGACCGCCAGATAAGCACCAACGAAAGTGAGCACGTCGCTCCCACCACGGGAGCGTGGATTGAAACATCCGTGTTATGGGTGTGATTGCTACGGCTAAAAGTCGCTCCCACCACGGGAGCGTGGATTGAAACAATATATTTCTGAGCAAAACAACCTTGATGATTTAGGTCGCTCCCACCACGGGAGCGTGGATTGAAACTTGGTGGTCAGGCGCTTGCTAACTGCTACGGCGTGTCGCTCCCACCACGGGAGCGTGGATTGAAACAATATGACGTCACGAAAGGGGATTACGACATCGTGTCGCTCCCACCACGGGAGCGTGGATTGAAACAGATCCAGGCACAGGGAAAACCCGCGCAACATTAGTCGCTCCCACCACGGGAGCGTGGATTGAAACACACAATTTTCTTTTGAATAGTATTTTTCGACCATCTTTGTCGCTCCCACCACGGGAGCGTGGATTGAAACACACAGTTACCTATGTGTGTTAAGACGCCATCAAGTCGCTCCCACCACGGGAGCGTGGATTGAAACATTGAGGTGTGGTAATACGACTGTGATAGCGCAGGTCGCTCCCACCACGGGAGCGTGGATTGAAACATCAAAAGGTATGTAAACCAACAACGTGCCGTCACGTCGCTCCCACCACGGGAGCGTGGATTGAAACCCAGAGTCCTCAATAAAGTGTGATGATGGATCTTCGTCGCTCCCACCACGGGAGCGTGGATTGAAACGATTGTCGATCTCTCGCATTAGCCGTACTGTGTGTCGCTCCCACCACGGGAGCGTGGATTGAAACAACATAGAGTTTAATCTGTGATTCAAGTTCTTTGTCGCTCCCACCACGGGAGCGTGGATTGAAACTTGTGTCTATCATCCGCAAAAATGAATAGATAATTGTCGCTCCCACCACGGGAGCGTGGATTGAAACCCCATTCAGCGTCTTTAGCTTTAACTATTTTATAGCGTCGCTCCCACCACGGGAGCGTGGATTGAAACATGCCATTGAACTGATGTTAAACCGAGTTTACGTGTCGCTCCCACCACGGGAGCGTGGATTGAAACATAAATCGGAGCAATCAAGGAATCAATAACAAGCGTCGCTCCCACCACGGGAGCGTGGATTGAAACAGGGTCAATGCTCATACCTAGCAACATATCAATCGTCGCTCCCACCACGGGAGCGTGGATTGAAACAAGCTCATTAGACCACCACCATAACGCCGCATCGTCGCTCCCACCACGGGAGCGTGGATTGAAACTTTTGCAAGGGCTTTGTAATCATTGAGTGCTGTGTCGCTCCCACCACGGGAGCGTGGATTGAAACACTGCATAATCCCTTTGTTGTGTATTACAAATGTAAGTCGCTCCCACCACGGGAGCGTGGATTGAAACAGATTTGAGCATATCGTTCGGCACCATGGTTAACGTCGCTCCCACCACGGGAGCGTGGATTGAAACCTCGGCATCGGGGTCGGGGATATACTGACAATCAGGTCGCTCCCACCACGGGAGCGTGGATTGAAACTTGGGCAATATCATCTTTACCGCCAGCACGAAGGTCGCTCCCACCACGGGAGCGTGGATTGAAACCCAAAAGAACTGAATCTTAGAACCGACTTGATACGTCGCTCCCACCACGGGAGCGTGGATTGAAACACGACCACGAATGTCGGGTAATCGTTTGTCGATAGTCGCTCCCACCACGGGAGCGTGGATTGAAACAGCCATGATTGAAGCCGCTTTATCAAAAGCAATCGTCGCTCCCACCACGGGAGCGTGGATTGAAACATTAATGAAGACGGCAGTGTAACCGTATTCAAGAAGTCGCTCCCACCACGGGAGCGTGGATTGAAACCAATCATCAGTTGCTGACTCTGTCCATGCGTTGCGTCGCTCCCACCACGGGAGCGTGGATTGAAACACTGTAGCAATGATTTGCTCGTCGCTAGATAGCGGTCGCTCCCACCACGGGAGCGTGGATTGAAACAGGTTTTGCGATACAATAACGTAATAGTGCGACACGTCGCTCCCACCACGGGAGCGTGGATTGAAACCCACACCATATTGCTATTACTGCGACGCTTATCGTCGCTCCCACCACGGGAGCGTGGATTGAAACGCTTGATTTTGGCTAATGCAGATAATGGGTAACGGTCGCTCCCACCACGGGAGCGTGGATTGAAACATCAAGCCGACCGTTAGTGTAATTCCATGACACGTGTCGCTCCCACCACGGGAGCGTGGATTGAAACATTGCGAATGCTACAACATCACCACCGCTAAGGCGGTCGCTCCCACCACGGGAGCGTGGATTGAAACCATGATAACCCAGCTTTCAATAATTTACGGACACGTCGCTCCCACCACGGGAGCGTGGATTGAAACTCGTTTTATGGCACAAAAAACCTTACCTCATGCAAGTCGCTCCCACCACGGGAGCGTGGATTGAAACTCTGTTGATAGTTGTACTGCTGAGATCATTAACTAGTCGCTCCCACCACGGGAGCGTGGATTGAAACTCATTCGGAGAATCAGCAAGCGCAAACGAACGAAGTCGCTCCCACCACGGGAGCGTGGATTGAAACCCTATCAGATATCTTAACGTTTTCTTGTAAGCGTGTAGCTCCCACCACGGGGACTGGATTCAAGCATCTCTCATCAATCAAGTATCACTTAGACAAACGGCTCTGAATCACTGTGCTAGCTAATTAATTGCTGATATTTTTCAGGAGTATCAATATCATAAAAGATCCCACTCACAGCGTTTAATTGTAAGTAATGTTCAGTGCCTGTTTGTAATACTTGCTTCATTTTAGCGGTAATCGGTAACGCTAAAATATGTGGAATTAACGCACTATCAATCAAAACTGGATGCCCTGTTTGGTGTTGATTACCTGCAAACACCACCCTAGCGTGACGAGCTTGCAATAACATTCTAAATACCTGCGGATCAATACACGGCATATCAGCATGAGTTATAAAAAACCGTGCACTGGTTACGGCTGTAATCCCCTTTTGAATTGAACTTAACATTCCTTGCTGATATTCAGCATTCACTACCACTTGAATAAGTGGCTGATGTTGATATCGCCGTATCAGTTCGTCGGCTCTATACCCTGCAACCACAATCACTCTGGAGCAAAACTGTAATGCATGTTTGATAGCAACATCAAGTAGTGTACAGCCATGATAAGGTAACATCGGTTTCCATGCCCCCATTCGTGATGACAATCCCGCAGCAGGTATCACGCAATCAACCATGTCGGTAGTGCCATGAGTTACAGTCAATGCCATTTTTTACCGCGATAACTTCGGCAATAATCGCGATTGCAATTTCAAACGGGGTTTTACTGCCAATAGCGAGTCCAATAGGCGCATGTAGGCGAGCTAATTGTGATTGCGTATATTCACCAATCCGCATTAATCGCTCTCGACGACGTTCACTGTTTGCATGTGATCCTAAGGCACCAATATAAAACGCATTAGACTCTAATGCCCCCATTAATCCGATATCATCCACTCGTGGATCGTGGGCTAATGCTAATATTGCGCTATAAGGAGTGGCATAACGTTCCACAAATGCATCAGCAGAGCACCATTCCACATCAACTCCCCCCTGTGCTGCAGTCCAACGCCAACTTTGACTATAATTTTCACGCATATCGCATAATCTTACGGTAAAACCAGCTCTCGTTGCTAACCGTGCAACCTCTTCGCTGACTTGGCTAATACCCAATAATAATAATTGCCAATGCTGTTGGTAATGCACTGTTAACCATGGTGAAGGATATAACGCACTATCAGTACCATTGATAATACCGCGTTGCTCAGTATCAGGGTTGATAGCACGAATAAATACAGAAGCTTGTGCTGCGGCAGCTAACCAATCATCAACAAAATGGTAATCATTCGGCTGTAAATATTCAATCAACAACGAAATATGACCGCCACAAGGTAATTCATATTGACTGCCATTCGGTGCTAAATGACTTCCATAATCAAATACTTGTAGTGGTTTATCAAATTGGTGCAGTTGAATCAATGCCATAAAAGCATCTTCAATACAGCCACCAGAAACGGATCCGGAACGAATGCTTCCTTCCGTTGCAAATAACGATCCTATTGGACGCGGAGCTGAGCCATAGGTGGACACAATAGTACATAGCCACACCGGTTTCCCTTGTTGTAGCCATGACTGACAGTCTAATAATACCTGTTTATCTAAACCATTCATAAGTCGACGATCACTTTGTTTATTTTAACAACAATACCAAAGTTAGCCTGCAACAATGCAGGCTAATATTGTGCTTAATGGGAAGCTAATTGCTTTTTAATTGCAGCCACTTGCTCTGCGGTTGTGGTCGTCATATGTACAGTAAAATGCTGATGTAAATAGGTTATCAAGTCAGCCATTTGTTGATCATCCAAGCTATCTTTGTAACCAGGCATAGCATAATAAGTTTGCTCTTGGCTGTAACTTTGTCGCTTAATACCATTATTTAATACTGCAACTGTATTGAAAATATTACTGTTTCCAATAGTGGCATTATTTTTTAAAGCCGGAGCAACATTGGGGATCCCTTGCCCAC
The DNA here is from genome assembly GCF_900185625.1 of Photobacterium andalusiense. Taxonomy (GTDB): domain Bacteria; phylum Pseudomonadota; class Gammaproteobacteria; order Enterobacterales; family Vibrionaceae; genus Photobacterium; species Photobacterium aquimaris. The sequence continues at coordinate 366,722 of NZ_FYAJ01000003.1, read as the reverse complement.
TTATGCCATGACAACCAGAACACTTATCCATATAAATACGGTATCCTGGTAACTTAGTATCAAGTTTTTTAACCGCTGAAAGCGCCATTTTAGGTTGTGATTCTGAACTTGATTGTGGCTGTTCTTGATTCAATAAATAATTGGTTATAGCACTAATATCATGATCATTTAGCTGCGTTAGGCTATGTTTTTCAACAATAAACATATCATCAAACGCAGTACCTTTGGCCGATTGGCCTGTTTTTAAAAATTGGGCTAAATCATGAAATGTCCAATGTTCTTGAGTAAGATTTTTAGCGGTAATATTAGGCGCATTAAGGTTATTTACCACCGCTCCTTCAAGTGCATGATCTTGCTCTGTAGCCATCATAAAATTACGTGGAGTATGACACTCGCCACAATGGCCTAAACCTTGTACTAAATACTTACCTCGGTTCCAAAGCGGACTTTTATCAGCAGTTGGGGTGAAGGTTGCCTTATCAAAGCCAACTAAATTCCATATCTTTAAGCCCATGCGTATATTAAACGGAAAGCCAATCCCATTTTCTCTATTGGGCTGTGTCACTGGCTTGGTGTGCATGAAATAGGCATATAACGCTTGCATGTCATGATCATCAATTCGGTGATACGACGCATAAGGCATTGCTGGGTATAAATTACCTTTAGGAGCAACACCATTACGAACAGCATCAACAAATTGCTGATAACTATATTTACCAATACCATGTTGTTTATCACTACTAATATTAGTTGAATATAATGTTCCAAAGGGTGTTTCAAATGCACGGCCACCGCCATAGGTTTGGCCCGTAGCAATCGTATGACAACCACTACAATCACCAGCAGCAGCTAAATACTTACCTTGCGCAATCAATTGTGCCATATTTTGAGGTAACTGCGCTTGTGTATCCATTGATGATGCTTGTGCATACACTGCGCTGCTACTTAATAATAAACCACAAACAGCACTGATTTTTAAACTCGGTTTCATTTTACTAACCCCGGCTGTGACAGTACTAAATCGCGTAAACCAACATAATATTTACGATAACCAGAACAACGACAAATATGCTTTTTAAGGGCATTCTCGATCACATTCTCAACCGGATCTTTCTCAACAGGTTGTTTAGCTAATTGCTCAACAAGCACTGTTGACTCATTCACAAAGCCAGATGTACACCAACCACATTGAAAAGAAAAATGATCAACAAATGTCTGTTGTACAGGACTTAATGCCGTAATTTGTCCCATTAAGTTACGCTTAGCATGACCTTCGACGGTACGTAGTTTTTTACCATTAAAGTTGCCTACGCCATTGATACAAGTACGTTCAGTATGCGAGCCACCATCAGCGTCATCCACAATAATAGAACAGGCATGACACACTCCAATACCGCAGCCAAATTTAGTCCCAGTTAACCCTTGGTACTCATGCAAAAAGTCGATCATTTTAACTGATTCATCAACTTCAATTGGACCGACAACATTGCCATTAATTGTCATAGTTACAGAGATCATGCGAGTGCTTCCTTAATATCAGCAGCGGTAACAGGTAGATGGTAAAAACGTTTATTGGTAATTTGGTACAGTGCTTCGGTAACAGCGGCGACAATTGGGATCATCACTACTTCAGCAATACCTTTACGCTGATCAGAATTATTAAAGGACGGTAGAATAGTATGATTCATTTGCCAGATACCTACATCTGTGGCTAATGGCACCTGATAACGGTTAAGATTCCACGTTCCGTTACCAGGACCTTCTTCACCTGGTGGTAAGTATTCGTGCAATGCATGCCCAATACCCATCACCAAACCACCTTCAATTTGACCTTCAACCAACTCTTTGACGATTACTTTGCCAGCATCTAGCCAAGTTTGAGTTGCAATAATTTCAACCTTTCCAGAACCTTTCTCTACCGCTAATTCAACTAAAGTTGCACATGGTGCGTAATACACTACCATTGCGTTATTTAATGATGTTGCTGGATAATTAACTTTATTACGATCCAATAAATGCCAGCCATTACTGGTCATTAATTTTTTCTTAGTGGCATCTGCGCCATGGCCATATTTAATTGCCATTGCATCTAATTGATAAGTTTGTTGTTGTCCTTCGACAGTAAATTCAGCTTCAACCCATCCCCAACGATTAAAAGTATGTACCATGGCGGCAGTAACTAGACCTTGCTGATGTACATGTTGAGCTAACATATCAAGGGGCAGCGGCTCCATTCCCTTGGCACTTAACTTACCATCAACCCAGACCGCATCTTCCATAGCACCAAAATCCATCGCAGCCAGATCACCGCTGTAATACAACTTGCTCCAAATCGCTTTTGCAGCAGGCCATAAGCCATATTCAAAAATAACTTTCGCGGCATTTTCAGTTGCTTTAGATTGGAAATAAGCAGAGGTTGATGCCGACGAAGCGTAGGGAATGGTTGGTGTCCAACGGGGATTTTGTTGCATTTTATCTTGATAAGCTTGGCTCATCGTAAACGGGGATTGGGTATTGATCATTTGCAAAGGATCCCAACCATGTACTTCCGCAAGATTAATGGTATCTGCCGGGCGACCAAAATAATCAACCAACACTGCGGCTTGAGAAGTTTGCGCACCCGTGCCTATTTCAACAGCAGAGATCCCCATTACTATACGGCCGCTTTTATCTAATTCAATATAGGTTGCAGGCGCATCATCACCGGCACCATAATCTTTAGTACAAATAGCAAACCCAGTACCAAAAAGCTTATTGGGGTGTTTAGCTTCATAGTGTTTACGACGTTGATGACGATTAACCCACATTTCATGTTGCTGAGCTTGAGTGAGTATTTCAGCATAATGTTCAGTACTGGTTGGCACAGCACCTTGGGTGTTAAGTTGCCCTGTTTTAATGACATTGCGTAATCGTAAATCAATCGGATCAATATTCAGTAATTGGGCCGCTTCATTAACCATCATTTCCATTGCTGACATAGTCTGTAAAGTACCAAAACCACGCATCGAGCCTGATGCTGGATTTTCAGATACATTAGCAACAGCAGTAATATCATTTTTAGGGAAATAATAAATAGATTGTAAAGCACTTGCGCCGACTTCCGCGACCACAGAACTAAAGTTTTCACGGCCGCCACCATCAAGTTCCATATTACTGACAATACCTTGGAACTTACCGGTAGTTTTATCTATAGCTAACTGATTGGTCATCATAAATGGATGGCGTTTTAGACCCGCCTGAAACTGTTCAAAACGATCGTTTGCCATTCGTACCGGATGCTCACAGTACATCGCGGCTAATAAACCATAAAAAGGCAATATCGAGTGATCTTTACCGCCAAAACCGCCACCAATAAACGGTGAATGAACCACTAAATTTTTCACTTTACCTGCAAGCGGACCTTTGGTCAGCATTGAGGTTGCAAAGCCAAAAAAGTTATTTGGTGATTGCGAAGAAGGAATGGTGTGCATTGTTTGAGTTTTACTATCAAACCAACCATTAAAGCACTCCGGCTCCATAAACATTGGATCAATAAACTGAGTTTGATAGTCACGTTTTAAAACAAAATTATTATCATCGGTAAGACTAGTTTGAATATCTTTTGCAACGGCCATTTGTTGTTGTAAGGGCGTACCCAAACGGTCAGCTTGAGGCCAAAAAGGCTTATGATCGACATAATTAGGAAAATTAACGCCATTTTGTAATGGGCTATATTTATCTGGCAGAATCCCTTCAGCATTACCTTGCTCACGAGTAATTCGCCATACTCCCCATGGATCTTTACCTGCTGCTACTAACGGTTGCTGTTTACCATATTTAATTATTTCAGTATTAAATTGCAGCATATTTTTAGCGCGATGATAAGTAAGAAAATCATCAAAAATAAGTAGCACTGCCGCTTGACCAATATAATCAGGCATTGCTCCTTCAGTTGCTAACATATTAGTGCCATAAAATGGCGGCAATTCAACATTGTCTTGTTTTAATGTTGCAGCAGTAACTATTTTACTCGGCTGAGCATTCGCCGCTAATAAACTTAAATCAACACCTTGATAAATACGATCAGCTCGATTTAACCGGATATAATAAGCCCATGATTGTTGACTTGGCCAGCCATCAATATCGGCTGAACGTAAATCACGACCATATACTTTTTCACCGGTTACTTTTGCAATAGCGTCACTACGAAAGCGTACTTTAAAATTAGACTTCCAAGATGATGCTAACTCTGGAGCAACTAAACTATTACTACCATCTAAATTAGGATTAAATCTAGCTAAAGCGGGGACGGTATAAACACAAATACCAGCGATGATACCATGCTTAATAAAACTCCTTCGAGAAAGTTCCATTGACATGACTAACTCCTTTACCATTTTAATTATATTTTTTATAGATCATTTCAAATCGACAGCTATTTTTGATTTATATTTATTACTATCTAAAATAAATAATAAGCATAAAAAGCAATAATCATATCTTTCTAAAATAGCGCTCACACACAATAATTATGCCTTATTAGTATTATCTTATACTCAAAATAAATATAAATAACAATTAATTAAAACTTAACCTATGAATACATATTCATTAAAACAAGATAGGACTGAAGTTTGCGATTCATAACCACACACAAAAACAAAAATACAATTAATATAAAATAGTTATTTGTTAATATATCACCTCTCTTTTATTCACATTTAAAAATGCCAAGTATCACAGATCTAAAAAATAATAAAAAAATCGATAAATATTGATTACTAAGTTATCAATTTAATCACCTATTATTTATTTTCAAAATAAAAAAAAGGATAGATCCTTAAATCTATCCTTTAAAATTAACATTTGAATAAATGTTATATCACTCAATGACGGTATGATTCATAAAGAAACCAGACTCGGCGCTCAGTTTCATCAATCCAATTATCAATCATACTCACTGAAGAGAAATCATTACGTTCATCACATAAAATATGAGCAGCACGAAGTTCCGCAGCTAATTGTTTATTATCTTCACACAACTCAGCAAGCATATCTGCAGGTTCAACATACTCAGCATCATTATCTAAAATACGCTGCATTCGTGAAATTTCACCAATTGAGCGTATTGTACGACCACCAATTTTACGTGCTCGTTCAGCAATATCATCGGTCATTGCAAACAATTGTGCGCTTTGCTCATCTAGCATTAAATGGTAATCACGGAAATGGGCACCGCTCATATGCCAATGGAAATTCTTGGTCTTCATATAGATAGCAAATACATCAGCTAAAATTGCAGTTAGCGCACCACTGATCTCTTTAGTCGCGTCTACACATAAATCTGTAGGTGTGGCTAGAGGACGAGTAAGGTGTTGTTTAGCATCTTCAATTTGAACGTCATTCAAGATAGTAGTACTCATCGTCTTTTCCTTTATAAAAACAATTTGTTGGACTTAGTAACTATAAGCCAATCTATTTGTATGACAATAGTATCTACCAGCAGATTAATGCAACCTAAATTTGCTTTCTTCTCGGTTAATAGCGGCAACTTTATTTCAGTATACTTATCGTTTTTGCTCTTTCTTTGACATCAATATTTGCTTAAATATTACAAGCTGTTTACCCTCTGAAAGTAAACGCATCAATAATAATGAATAGGTACTACAATGGATAATTCAGTGAGATACGCAATCGGTGCACCAGGAATAAAATGGGGCGCAACAGAAAAAGCCGAGTGGTTAGCACAAACCACTATTAAACGTAGTTATCTAGAGCAAGTTGTTTCTAAAGTTCATGCTTTAAGTGAAAAATTCGATATTGAACAATACGGTGCATTATCTTACGCACCAGAAAAATACCCACTATTTGCAATTAAAACTCATCATTGGGATAAAACCAAACCAACAGTACTTATTACTGGTGGTATTCATGGTTATGAAACTAGCGGTGTTCATGGCGCATTAGCTTTTTTAGCACTGAAAGCTGAACAATATAGTGCTGACTTTAATATTTTAGTGGTACCTTGTGTTAGCCCATGGGGATATGAAACGATTAATCGCTGGAACCCCAATACAGTTGATCCTAACCGTTCATTTTATGCTAATAGCCCAGCAGAAGAATCAGCAGCATTAATGCAACTCGTCCAAGCCCAACAAACGCATTTTCTAATGCACCTTGATTTACATGAAACAACAGACAGCGATGAAAGTGAGTTTAGGCCAGCACTAGCGGCACGCGATGGTAAAGAATATATTCCAGATATCGTACCTGACGGTTTTTATGGTGTTGGCGACAGTGAAAATCCTCAAGATGCTTTCCAAAAAGCCATTATTGACTCAGTTCGTCATGTTACTCATATTGCACCAGCAGACAGTGAAGGTAATATTATTGGTGAGCCGATCACTCAAGAAGGGGTGATTAATTATCCATTAAAAGCATTAGGCTTATGTGCTAGCGTAACCGATGCAGAATACACTTCAACGACAGAAGTCTACCCTGATAGCCCACGTGTTACTGATAATGAATGTAATATGGCGCAGGTTGCTGCAATCGTTGGCGCACTTGAGTATTTAAAACAACACCAATAAGCTATTTTACCCATCATTAATCGCGCTATGGCTGGTTATCAAACTATAGCGCGAAGGTTTTTATCATGTCGACTTATTACCACATCATAGACACACCATTGGGCTGTTTAACGCTATACGCCACGGATAGTGCATTAACGGCTATTTTATATAAGCACCAAACACCTACGGTTGAAACTGCGATCTACTCACCACAACATCCTCTTTTAGCTGAATGTGAGCAGCAATTACAACAATATTTTGCAGGTATACGCCAACAATTTAATTTACCTTTAGCACCGCAAGGTACCGATTTTCAACAACGGGTTTGGCAAGCATTGCTGACGATTCCGTATGGCAGCCATTGGAGTTATCAACAACTCGCTGTCACTATTGATAATCCAAAAGCTTGCCAAGCAGTGGGCATGGCAAACAGTAAAAATCCATTATCAATCGTTATTCCATGCCACCGTGTGATCGGAAAAAATGGAAACTTAACTGGTTATGCTGGCGGATTAGACAAAAAACAAATTTTATTAGCACTTGAAGCAGCAAATGCTTAATTCCAGCCGATAAGCCAACTCTGATCATCTTTTAAATCTTGCCACTTAATATCATAAAGTCGATTGGTCATTACAGCTTGAATCACACACTTTTCGACTTGCTGATTATCATTAAATAATACTGTAACAATCTCAAAATGCTTTTCTTTATTATCCACCACTACTTTGGTCCATTTACTATGTAATAATGCTTTGGGGTTTACTGGATTAGCCATAATTAATTTCCTGACGGGATATTACACTCTACCCTATCACGCTCTTGCGATAACATATATGCTTGTTGCCGTAAAATCTTTGTCAAGCCTCCTAAGCTTGGAACCACAATCGATGCTTGTTGAGTAAACGGTAAATTCTCACCATTAGTCACTAAACATGATGGCATATTGGCACGGTAAGCAGCTTGTAAATCATAAACATAATCACCAACATAGAGTATATTTTGAGGCGCTAATTGCCACTGCTTAGCAATATAAACTAAAGCATCAGGAGCCGGTTTAGGAGCAAAGTCTTCACGTGAAACAATATGCTTAAATTGCAGTTTATGGTGATTTATCTTCAATATTGCTGCTTGAGCGCAATTGCGTGTTACCACTGCTGTCGGAATGTTTTGTTGCTTAAGATAAGACAATAATTGTTGGCATTGAGGCATAACAGTAGATTGACGGGCATCTGCTAATTCATAGTCAATGACGGTTTGTTGTAATTGTTTGCGTAAAGAAATGTTTGGTATCTCATCAATATATTGCAATAAATCAGTATCAGCCGAACAGCCTAATTGTTGGCGTAACCAGTCAAAGTTTAATGCTGAGCTTACTAGCGTATTGTCTAAATCAAAAATAACACCGCTAATCATATTGCAAGGGATCGGTGTCTGCATACCATTCTCCATTATCAGCAAAACCACACTAACCAGTGTAAGAACATATGCATGCAATTGCAATTATAAGCAGTAAATTCAGCGAGAATGATCACGACCAAAATATCAATAAAAAGGCCAGCATATAGATGCTGGCCTTTTTATTATTTACACTGTGAATTGACAGTCTTTATTACAATTCAGTGTCAATAGGTGTTGAACGCTGTGTATGTTCGATATATAGCAATGTGATAGCGATTGAGACCGTTAATGCTAATGGCGGTAATAATGAATATTGAGGGATTGTTTGCATAATTGTCCCGCCTATCACTGCACCGCTAATCAATGACCCCCATAAACCGAGGTATTGTAGCAACCGTTTTTTCTCGCCTTTACCAACAATCGCCAGTGCCAGTAATCGGCCAATATTGACTAAATAACCAGTGGCGTAAGTCAATGGTATTGCTTTTTCAATCGTTAATCGTAATGCGATATTTTGCATTCCCATTGCGTAACAAATGATAAAGTTCACCGCTAAAAAAGGCACATAATACTGCATAATGGTTGCAAATAGCAGGACAACGGATACCGATGCCATCACGACACCGCGGTAGAATCGACGACTAGATAAAGCGATTAGCTCGCCAGACATTGCCCCTATAATGAAAATACCCAAGATTGCAATATAAATAGAAGCTTGAGGAATATCATGATAACTGAGCATCATCCCTAAATGCGTCGAGTTGCCACTCATAAAAGAGGCAAACACTCCATCTTTAAGATGTAAAAAACCAACTGAATCTACTACCCCAGCCACTAGCAGTAACAAATAGGGCATTAATGATAAAAAGAACCGCCTTTCATTTAACATTACTATTTATATCCGACTATATTTCCATATTATTACTATCAGTAAACTCTTGCACTCAATCAATTGAAAGAGGCTATTTACTCTTATTGCGCGTTATTGTAACTAAATATTTCAGCATGGCTAGTAACTTCAAATTATTAACAAAAATCACGCTCAACCTCATCTTTCACGATAAGTAATAATTAGCCGTCATCTTTTAGAATAGTCAAATATAAACATGTTCAAACGGTGTTTTTAGATCGCGGTTTGATGAAGTTAACGCAGATAATGGTAGCGAAGACTTAGAAAATACAATAACAATGAAAGGTGTGCTAACCGTAATTTATGGTTACCACACCTTTTAGTGGTTTACTAATTACGCATTCAACATATCAAGCGCAATAGCTTCAGCAACTTTAATACCATCGATACCCGCAGACAAAATACCACCCGCATAACCTGCACCTTCACCAGCAGGGTATAAACCTTTAGTATTAATACTTTGGAAATCTTTACCACGCTTAATTTGTACAGGAGAAGAGGTTCGTGTTTCAACACCTGTTAGCATGCTATCGGCATTAGAGAAGCCTTTGATCTTTTTATTAAACGCAGGCAATGCTTCACGAATAGCTTCGATAGCATAATCAGGTAAGCTAGTGCTTAGATCAGTAAACTTAACATTTGGTTTGTAAGACGGTTCAACATCACCCATTTGACTGACAGTTTTACCGGCTAAGAAATCACCAACACATTGCGCAGGTGCATCATAAGTGCTGCCACCAAGAACATAAGCATTACGCTCTAACTTACGTTGTAGTGCAATACCTTGCATTGGATCGTTTGCAAAATCTTGTGGTGAAATACCTACCACAATCGCACTGTTAGCATTACGCTCACTACGTGAATATTGGCTCATACCGTTAGTTACCACTGACTCAAGCTCAGATGTCGCAGCAACCACAACCCCACCAGGACACATGCAGAAGCTATAAACAGAACGACCATTCTTACAGTGGTGAACCAGTTTATAGTCAGCAGCACCTAATAATGGATGGCCGGCATTTTTACCAAAACGTGCTGCATCAATGGTTTCTTGTTTATGCTCAATACGGAAACCAACCGAGAATGATTGCGCTTCAAGGTGGACACCTTTGTCATGCAACATCTTAAAAGTATCGCGTGCGCTGTGACCAATCGCTAATGCAACATGCTTTGACGGGATCACTTCACCAGTTGATAATGTCACACCCGTTACTTGGCTATTATCATCAATATTGATTTCTTCAACACGAGTTTCGAAACGAATCTCACCGCCAAGTTCAATAATTTTACGGCGCATCTTCTCAACCATCGTTACCAATTTATAGGTACCAATGTGAGGTTTGCTAACATAAATAATTTCAGCTGGTGCGCCTGCCGCAACAAACTCTTGTTTTACTTTAAGGCCAAGGAAACGAGGATCTTTTACTTGGCTATATAGTTTACCGTCAGAGAATGTACCTGCGCCACCTTCACCAAATTGTACATTTGATTCAGTGTTTAGCTCACGTGTACGCCAAAAACGGAAGGTGTCTTTGGCACGTTCATGCACTGATTTTCCGCGCTCTAGAATAATAGGTTTGAATCCCATCTGCGCCAGAATAAGGCCAGTAAACAAACCACATGGCCCCATACCAATAACAATTGGACGCTCGGTAATGTTTTCAGGCGCTTGAGTCACATATTGATAGCTTGTATCTGGTGATGCTTTCACATGATGATCGTTAGCAAACGTCGTTAGTAATTGCTCTTCATCAACGTCTTTTAAAGTGACATCTAAAGTATAAATCAGATAGATATCATTCTTTTTACGGGCATCATAACCACGTTTAAAGATATGAATATCAACTAGTTGGTCTTTATTTATCGATAACTTGTTGATGACAAAATCATGTAAAGCTACTTCACTATGATCTAACGGTAATTTAACTTCATTAATACGTATCATTAAGTCCACTAACTCGATTGGAAATGCAATAAAATATCTCGGAGAGAATAAACCTAGCCGCAGATGGTGGTAGATTTATACCTTAGCCAAGTATTATCTCACAGACTTTAGTGTTTATCCCAATATTTGCATTATATTCCTATCTAAAACACCACCATAAAAAACAGAATCAGACCTATAAAATAAAAAAAGGCTTATGCCATATGATATAAATATCAGCATAAACCTTATTTTTTAATGGTCTATATTAATTAGACGTCATTATTTTACTAACTGGCAATGACCAAATGTTTGCGGATTGTGAAAGTTAGGTTTAGGTGTATTGGGATCGACCCATGTCATCCACCCCATATCTAATTTACCATCAGCTTGTTGAGTGAACTCTGCCCGCATTAAAGCACACAATAATTGCGTTTGTTGTTTATTCTGCCATAGCGATAAATCAGTCAATGTTTGCAGGGGTAATTTACCTTCAACAACATAGCCATTGTCAGTTAAACTTGCTTTAGTTTCTAAACCTTTCCATGTCCAATTACTATCTAGCGATGCGCGTTTTTTATTGACCATGTCATAGCTAGCTTCTGCACTAAACACGCGCGCTTTTGGATCAATTTCCATGGTGTAATAACGCGATAATTGCGCATCTTTAGCAAGGAAAATTTCTACTCGATCGGAATCTAAAATAGCACGTTCTGGATCAGTGCCAATCGCGACATTCGCATCTGCCACTGTGTATTGAAAATAGAGTGAATCTGCATGCCACACTGCTTTAAATTCTGTTACTGGTGCGGGTGTATCACGCCAAGGAAAAGTAAAATCAGTTAATGCTTGAGCTGATTTCCATTCATTATCATGGGCGATACCATCAATAACAGGGGCAATCTTGGCATAATTGATGTTATATACCGCAGCAATGGGTTCAGCCGTTGGAGTAACTGTTTCAGCGATGACATGGTAACTTGTCATACTTACTGTCACAGCAGCAGCTATAATGGCTAACTTATTCATTACAATATCCTTATCTATATTTAGAGTTTTTTAGCTAATCCGCGATGCACAATAAAAAAAGCCGATCTAGCATGTAAATCGGCTTGAACTAACTTAGCTTTCAACTTATTGCGTTGACGTTATTATTATTTATTCGACCAGCTCAGCAACAGCTGTAGCAGCCAATAAAAATGCTCCTGCACCGTAATCAATATTATGTTCAAAGGCGACATCACGCGGATTAAATGCAGGTAACTGTACCCAGCCGATCATGCCATTATCATGAATACAGCTTTGCAGAGCAGTCCATGAAGTCTCAACCACTGGCAGGTATATTTCAGCATCAAGATGCCCGTGCTTAATTCCCCACGCTAAACCGTAACAGAATAACGCGGTAGCGCTGCTTTCTGGTGCTGGAAAATTTTCAGGATCGAGCAAACTTGTACGCCAAAAACCATCAGCTTGCTGATACTTAATCACTTCTGCTGCAAGCGAGCTAAACAACGCTAAATATTTTTCACGCTGTGGATAATCGTTCGGCATACGCGCAAGTAAACGTGGCACTGCGGCTAATACCCAGCCAATACCTCGGCTCCAGAAGACTTTATTGCCGTTAGCTTCACGTAGTTCTCCACCATTACCATCAGGAATATAACGGTAATCACGGTAGAATAGACCTGTTTCAGGATCGAGTAGGTGCTCTACCGAATCCCAAAATGCTGTGTTCATGTAATCAAGGTATTTAGGATCACCAGTGCGTTGGGTTAACCCAGCAAAAGCTGGCGGGGCCATAAATAATGAATCACACCACCACCAATCTTTACGGCCAGGTTGTGGGCTCTCAACCATAAGATCTAACGCTTTAATGGTTGGCTCTAACGCTTCAACTTGATCAATTAATGGGTAAACATCAAGGTAGGCTTGGCAGCAAATATGATCATCAGCAAAACGATCATTCGGTCCAGGACGAAAACCTGTATGGAGGGTATAGTTCATTACACCATCAAGATATTCATTATCGTCCGTTGCTAACCATGCTGCAGAGACACATGACCAAAATACGCCACGCTCCCAGTCAGTATCTTTAATAAAACGAGTTTTACCGCTGCGACGGACCACACTGCGAGTCTGGTTTTGTGCTTGGTAACGATAAACACGCTTCATTGCCGTTAAAATCGTTTCTTTTGAACCTAATACAGCCATGATTTGCTCTCCTTAGCGTGCTAACCAACCACCATCAACTGCGATGGTATAACCATTAATATAATCACTCGCACTTGATGCTAAAAAGACTGCAGGGCCTTCTAAATCTGACGGTAAGCCCCAACGATTAGCTGGAATACGCTCTAAAATTGCAGCATTACGTTCAGCATCAGCACGGAGGGCTTCAGTGTTATCCGTTGCCATATAACCTGGAGCAATCGCATTGACATTAATATTATATTCAGCAAGTTCAGTCGCTAATGCGCGGGTTAGACCCATAACAGCTGATTTACTCGCGGTGTATGACGGTACGCGAATACCACCTTGGAAAGATAACATTGAAGCGATATTAATGATTTTGCCGCCATTACCTTGCTCAACAAAACGTTTAGCAACGGCTTGGGATAAGAAAAACAAGGTTTTTTGGTTAATGTTAATCACATCATCCCAATCACTTTCAGAGAACTTAAGTAAGTCTTCACGACGAATAATGCCAGCATTGTTAATGAGAATATCAACATGCCCCATCACTTCTACCGCTTCTGCAACGATGTTTTCAAGCTTATCTTGCTGCATTAAATTAGCGGTAATGTAATGAAATTTACGTCCTAATGCTTCAATTTGTGCTTGAGTTTCAGGTGCAGCTTGATGACCGATACCCACAATATCAGCACCCGCTTTGGCAAGCCCTAATGCCATACCTTGACCAAGACCTGTATTACAACCAGTCACAATCGCAACTTTACCGCTTAAATCAAACATATTCATCGAGTTCTATCCTTGTATAGTAACGCTAACAATAGTCGCCAACGCTACTCACTAAATTCATTAATAATTAACCACAACGGCTTATTTAAGATCGCTCATCGCAACATGATCCATATCGTGGAAAGTTTGGTTTTCACCCACCATTCCCCAAATAAAGGTATACGCTGCAGTACCAACACCAGAGTGAATTGACCAACTAGGGCTAATCACAGCTTGCTCATTACGCACCACAATGTGACGCGTTTCTTGAGGCTCCCCCATGTAATGGAACACGATATTGTCTTGGCTCATATCAAAATATAAATACACTTCCATACGACGTTCATGGGTATGACACGGCATGGTGTTCCACAAACTACCCGGAGCCAATTCAGTCATGCCCATTAATAGCTGACAGGTTGGTAACACTGATGGATGTAGGTATTTATAAATAGTACGAACGTTACAGTTTTCTTGACTACCAATTTGCTCTGGTGATGCATCTTCACGGGTAATTTTACGGGTTGGGTAACCATGATGAGCTGGAGCACAATTTAAGTAAAAACGAGCAGGCTTATCTGCAATCACACTTTCAAAACGAATATTCTTAGCGCCCATACCCACATAGATAGCTTCACGTGAACCAATCTCAAACGTTTCACCATCAACAATCACTAACCCTGGCGCACCAATATTGATCACACCTAATTCGCGACGCTGCAAAAAGTAATCAACCCCAATTTCTTTACCGCCTTCAAACTCGATAGCCGTAGTAGTCGGTACTGCCGCCCCCACAATAATGCGATCGATATGGCTGTAAGTAAGGTTGATTTGACCTTCTTGAAACATATTTTCAATTAAGAACTGCTCACGAATACCTGCAGTATCTAATTGCTTAGCATGCTGGCTATGAATTGGTTGACGAATTTCCATGAAAAACCTCTTAAATCATTACATGACTCACAGCAGTTAAATAGGCTGTGAATGATTACGAATTATTGTTGAGCCGATGATGGGTAATACCACTCACCGTCGATTAACGTTGCTTGAATTTCAAATTGACTATTAAGCACCGCGAAACTAGCGTTATATTCTGGGGCAATCGCACCTAATTGATCGTCAATACCCAAATATTTTGCAGGTACTGCAGATGCCATCTGAATCGCTTCCCATTCCGGTACATTGGCTAATAAGATCATATTGCGAATAGCTTGATCTAAACTACAAGTGCTACCGGCCAAAGAGCCGTCATCAGTACGCGCTTCACCATTGGTTACGTTAACCATCTGTGCACCAAGTTGGTACTTACCATCTTCAAGACCACCAGCACGCATACAATCAGTAATTAACGTCATACCTTGATAGCCTTTGATACGATAAGCGAGTTGCATCATTACAGGGTGAACATGAATACCATCAGCAATCAGTTCAACTAACATATCGTGATAAAGAACCGCACCTGCACAACCGGGCTCTCGATGGTGTAGTCCACTCATACCGTTAAATAAATGCACACCACAATCGGCACCATATTGATGCGCTTGAGTTACTTGTTCAAAGTTGGCATTGGTATGTGCTATAGAGGTTTTTATACCGTTGTCGGTTAACCACTGAATAGCTTCATTAGCACCATCATATTCAGGTGCAAGGGCGACGCGTAATAATGAATCTGCAGCAACTTCTTTTAATTCTGCTAACGCAGCAATGGTTGGCGCGGTTAAATATTGGGTTGGGTGTGAACCTCGATGTGTTGCTGTAAAGTAAGGTCCTTCAAGAAAGCTGCCTAATAACCTTGCACCTGATGGCTGTGGTTGCTCACAGAAATGTCGCACTTGTTGTAAAGCAGACACTATATCTAACCAAGGTGCGGTTACTGTAGTTCCAACCCACGCCACTACGCCTGTTGCTGGTAATGCTTGGGCTATGGTTTGCAATGCCGCTGGCGTTGCATCCATAACATCTGCGCCAGCACGACCATGAATATGAATATCAATAAAACCCGGTACTAATGTTTGACCTTCTAATTCAATCACTTCGCAATCAAAAGGTCGGCTATCAGTAACGCTTTCAACCTTACCGTTATTCACTACTACATAGTGGTTATAGCGGATCCCTGTGGGGGTGAATATACGTTGTGGATGAAGTGCAAAGCGCATAATTACAGTCCGTCTTCACATTCAAGTTCAGCTGATTGCGTCATCATGCTATTAAGTTCACGACGCATATCTTTCATGCATGACATACCAATATCAAGCAAGGTATCAACAAGATCAGTTAAGTCAGCATCATCACGCTCAAAGGCAGCATTGGCGATCATAGGTAAATTAGCGCCGCCAATAAGTTCTACATTAGGGGTATCCATTACTATTGCTAAGGCACGATTAGCTGGAGATCCACCAGGAATATCGGTTAAAAACAATACTCCATCACCACTATCCACATCAGCAGCAGCTTGACGTAAAGCCTGTTCTAACTCATCGGTAGACATAGTTTCAACAAAATCCACATACGTCATTTGTTGTTGCTCACCAGCAATGGCGCGAACCGCTGATTCCATACCTGATGCAAAGTTAATATGACCTGAAACGACGATACCAATCATGATTCTTTCCTTGAAAATAAGGGGGAGCACCGTCCCCCTTGATATTATTGATGATGACTCTCATCACGACTAAACGAGGGTGGTATTACAAAATACCTAACATGTGACCGACAACACCGGCTGCTAATGTGCTGAAAATCAATACCGGTGGCTTAGCCCAGAACCCTGTACCTTTCACCATTTTGAGCATAAAGAACACCAGCATCAGTGGCAGAATATTTGGCATCACCTTGTCAAATAATGCGGTCTGCAAGTCCACCACTTTGCCCCCCAGTTCGAGACTGAGGGTGGTCTGCACTTTAATAAAGGTCGCAGAGAGCGCACCAATAACAAAGATACCCATAATATTGGCAGCTTTTGCCAACTTCTCAGTTGAATCGCTCATGTTAACCATCGCGGCAGTACCCGCTTTGTAACCCATGAACATCAAACCAAAGTAAACCGCAAAGTGAACAATTTGGTACAAGAAAAAGAACACAAATGGACCTGCAATCGAGCCTTCCATTGCAATTGATGCACCTAACGCTAGGGTTAATGGCATCAATGTCATGTGGTCGATAGCATCACCGATACCACCTGTTGGCCCCATACCCGCCACTTTCATTACGTTAACCGTTGATGGTTTTTCTTTGTTTTCTTCCATCGCAATCGCTGTACCTAATAAGAAGGTAAACAGCTTAGGTGAAGCATTGAAAAACTGAAGGTGGTTCTTTAATGCTTTGGCTAAATCGGCTTTGTTATCGCCGTGAATTTTTTTCAGTGCTGGAATAATTGAGTAAGCAAAACCACCTGCTTGCATACGTTCAAAGTTAAAGTTACCTTCCATGAATAAACCGCGGATAGAACACATCCAAAGGTCTTTCTTAGTGATCACTTTACGTGGTGTGGTATCTTCGTATGCATCGATATCATCAACCAAATTGACATGTTCTTCCGTGTTTTTATCGCGAAGTGTTCCCGCAGTGATATCAGATGCCATCTTCAAATTCTCCAGGTTGGTTGTTGTTAGAGCCGCCGTTGTTTGAACCGCTAAAGAAGTAGTACAGTGCTGCAATTGAGGCGCCGATAATTGCGACAGCCATAATTGGTAGTTTTAAGTAAGTTGTCATGACAAAGCCAATGAAGAACACACCTGCCACTTCTTTTGACCACATGATTTTCAACAACATAGCGAAACCAATCGCAGGAACCATCTTGGCACCAATACCCAAACCAGTTAGCAGTGCTTTTGGTGCATTTTCATCAATCCAAGTCGCCGCATGCTCACCAAAGTAAACCGTTACAAAAGCCACTGTGGCATACAGCATTGCACGCGATAAGATGGTGACAATTAACAGCTTATCAATGCCTGCAGAATCCCCTCTTTCAGCATAGCGATCCGCTTTACCCATAGTGAATGATGTCATTGCAAAGAAGCCGATAACCAACATCTGCATCAATACTGCAATCGGCATACCCACACCCATTGCCACTTCTGCTGACTGACCCGTCATCACTGCAAAAGCAACCGCAGCAATCGTACCTAATGTTACATCTGGTGGCTGAGCACCGGCGTTAGGTACTAAACCTAACCAAGCAAGTTCTAATGTCGCACCTGCAATCAAACCAATTTGCATGTCACCCATGATCAAGCCCACAACTGGACCTGTAATAAGCGGACGGTGAATATTCAATGCAACATCGTATTTATCGATACCACAAAAGAAAGCCCACACCGCTACTAACGCAGCTTCAAAAAACATGATTTATTCCTTTTACACGTTTGGCGTTTGACTATCGCGATTTAAGCAGCGCTGGTAGCCAGTTCAAGTACATTAATTGGTTTTTGATCAGGAGTATTTTGAATAGTACAAGTTACCCCTTTCGCGACCATGCGTTCAAAAGCATTGATATCTTTATCATCAACAGAAACTGTCTTATTAATCTGACGTTTACCTTCGTGATAATGCATATTGCCGACATTACAATGAGTAATAGGCACTCCACCTTCGACTAAACGCGCCACATCGGTTGGGTTATTACACAAAATAAAAATCTTTTGTTGCGGAGAAGCTTTACTAATGACATCAATCGTTTTTTGGATTGAGAAGAAACGCACTGCGTACTCCCCCCCTGCTGATGCTTTCATACCTGCTTGCATAAAAGCCGCATTTGGACCTTCAGCTGCATCATCATTAGCAACCAAAATAAGGTTAGCGCCTGAATGTTTACCCCAAGTAATACGAATTTGACCATGTAACAAACGTTCATCAATTCGTGTCCATACAATATTTGGCGTTGTCATGATTGTTCTACCTTTCGTAATTATTTCAAATAATCATATAAATAATGGATAGTAACTCCTTGTACTACACGGTTAACTTCGCCAGTAGGACATGGGTTATCAGGTGTATTCCCTAGTGCAAGTGCGCGATGGAACGAGTACATTTGCGCATACAGCATATAAGGGAAAAGTAATTCAACATCGGTCGCGGTTTCCATACTAGGAACACGAATAACATCAGCACCCGCTTCAATCTCATCCGCTTGTGCTGTAATCGCTACCACTCGAGCAGCAATATTATCGCGACAAAGTTCAGCTAACAGATCCAAGTCATATTTACGGGTATATGGGTCGTTACTAATGAACACCACAATCATCGTATTTTGATTCACAATAGATTTTGGTCCGTGGCGAAACCCTAATGGAGAATCGTATGTTGCAACGACTTTACCTGAGGTTAGCTCAAGTAATTTCAATGCCGATTCTTGAGCTAAGCCTTGTAAACCACCACTGCCTAAATAAATAACCCGCTCTAGTTCTTGACTAGCAGTATCCTTTATTTTGGTATTTAAATCTTTGATCAACCCCACAGAACACTTACAAATGCTTTCGATATCTTTCGTGTAATCGTTGCCATACATTAAAACCGAAAAAGCTGCTAGCATCATTGATGAAAAACTTGATGTCATGGCAAAAGATTGATCATTGGTTTCAGCGGGCATAAGTAATGCAAGTGATTGCTCATCATTTTTGCAACACTTATATAACTGTCCATCGACATTACAGGTCAACACTAAGTGGAAACACTCAGTTAATGTTTGATTGGCAAGCTCAACTGCAGCCACACTTTCGGGGCTATTACCAGAGCGAGCAAATGACACTAATAAGGTAGGAATATTTTCAGCAAAACACTGACTAGGATTTGACACAATATCAGTGGTTGAAATAGCCTCAACACGACGCTGTAAACGCTGAGATAAACCTAAAGCTAAAGAACGACCAGCAAACGCTGACGTACCCGCTCCAGTTAACACAATGCGTAAATTAGAGTAACCATAAACCTTATCCATAAAGCATTTAATTTGCGCTTCACACTCACGCGTAATTGCCGCTGTTTGCGCCCAACAATCAGGCTGCTGATTGATTTCTTTCGCGGTCCAATAACCCGAAAAACGTTGAAGTTCAGCTGCTGAATAACCTAAATATTGTTCCATGTATTTAAACCTCTGCGATTAATTTTTCAGTACATGCTTGAGAGTAAGCACGTAAAACTTGACGAATTGTGTCTAATACCAATGCCTTAGGATCTGATGAAATTAAACCTTCACGCAGATGTTGGAATTGCTGTGGCATATATTGACTAAGAAGGGGTAACGGAATATCCACTTGAGATAAATTTCTAAATAAGGTTGTTTGGGCTTGATTGATAACACTATCAGGCCAGTAATAGCGCATACGATCGCTAAAGCTAAAACAGCGCGAGAAGCGTTGTTCTGATTCATTACCGTGATAATATTTTTGCCAATGCTGTGGCGCTTCACACATTTGTGCTTCAATACATTCACGTAAATTAGAACAATGTGCTTTAGGAATAATTTCGGCTTCAATTTCACATAAATTAAATAGCGCTTCACGCATAGCGAAAGTTAAAGCTGGGCCCACTTTTAAAATAGCAAAGTGGTCTTGTACTAATTGACGATAAGCGGCATGGGTTTGATAGTCTGTCGAATGTGCTTCAAATACCATGTGGGGAAAACTATCAACCACACCACTTAATTGATTCGCTTTCTCTGGGCAATAATCAATAACACCGGTGTGATCAAATTCAACCCCTGGTTGCACCACTAATCCAATCACACGTGTCCAACAATCAGCTATATTTGCAGTAGCAAACGCACGTTGATGAGTTTCGATTGTTTTCATTGCAGCTTGTGGTGACGTCACTTCCACCGTATTTAACGTTTCTGCTGCACCACCAGGGACAGGCACTTCAGTACCAATGACATACACAAGATCACTATAACCAAAAGTTGCTAATGCTGTTTTTTCGGCAATTGCACCTAAACGTGCAGCACGTTCCGCAACGGTATCATCAGAGAGAGGAATTGGATCATCAGCGCAAGACATGCTGCAATCTAAATGGATTTTCTTAAAGCCTGCGGCGACATAAGCAGCAATTAAATCATCGGCATTCATCATTGCTTCAGCAGCTGTTAGATGCTGCCAGCGATTAGGACCAAGATGATCACCACCTAAAATCAGTTTATCGGTAGGGAAATGAAATTGTTCAGCCATCGTTAATACAAAGTGACGAAAATCAATCGGTGTCATTCCGGTGTAACCACCAAATTGATCTACTTGATTTGACGTCGCTTCGATTAATAAAACTGAGTTATCATCCAACGCTTGAGCAAATGCCGCTTCAATAACGAGCGGATGTGCAGAGCAAACAGCATAAATACCATTATTGCCACCTGCTTTATGACGTTGGACAAGCGTTTGTAGGGTGTTCATTTATTAACTCCACAATCATCATCTGTGATGTGATCATGGAGTTAATCAGTCAGTGCTCTTTTTCAACAATAATAACTTCTACTTTCATTTCACGAAGACCAGCTAAATAATCTTCAGGAATGCCCGCATCTGTTACTAAAATATCAATATTTCCGAACTCACGAATCATATGGCAGCTACGTTTACCAAATTTGGTTGAATCAGCTACCGCAATCACTTGTTCAGAAATCTCACACATTAAACGGTTGAGGCTTGCCTCTTGCTCGCTGTGTGTGGTGATACCAGCTCGTAAATCAAAGCCATCAACCCCAAGAAAAACTTTATCAAAACGAAAGTTCTTGAGGCCAGCTTCGGCTTGAGAGCCTGAAAAAGATAACGCTTCTTTACGAAGTACGCCACCTGACATTAATACTTCAACACCCGGTGCTGAAGCTAACTCCATTGCCACATCCAGACCATTGGTCATGACAACAACATTTTCCATACTTTTTAAGCTGGCTGCGATTTCGCGGGTTGTTGTCCCTGAATCTAAAATGACAGTGTCACCGTCATGAATAAGCTTGGCAGCGGCTTGGCCCAGAAGCGACTTAACTCCTGCGTTATGCCGGCGCTTTTCATGAATGGTTAATTCAGCAATCACACCTGAGTTAGGAATAGCTGCGCCATGAGAACGCACTACATAACCATTCTTTTCTAAGAAACTCAGATCACTACGAATCGTGACACTTGATACATTAAATTTTTCTGCGAGATCCTCGACACGGGCTTTTCCTTCTTGGTTCACCACGTTGACGATTTCCATTCGCCTTTCAATTGCACTTTTCACTTTTGTCTCCTTGTGAAACCAAATAAAATCTCTTTCATTTGATTTCGAAATAATCTTACACTTAAAAAACAAAGCCACAATGCGACAAGACAAAACTTTTGATCTCTTTCACATTCTTTCGATATCTTTCGGTGAAATCTTACGTAAGGTTACGTAAGTCCTTCTATCATATAGAACGAAAGTCAATAAACCAACTATTCATAGCTTGAATTTATAAAATACCGCGCCATCTCTCTTATATTTATCGCAAATTAATCAGTAATTACATTATTTTACTTTCGATCTCTTTTATGTGATCGCTTACACAGTCAATAATCTTTCATTAGCTTACGATCCGAAGCAATTCAAAGCTTATGCTCTAGTACTATATATTTTCAATTAATAAGGATTTGTTGATGTCTATATCACGTCGAGGATTACTAAAAGGTATGGCAGCTAGTGGTGCTGTTGCTGCAACCTTATCTGCGGGTTATACCCAAGCGGCAACGGCTTCAAAAGCAAGCTCACAAAAAACACTAAAAAAACCGAATTTAGTCATCATATTTCCTGATGAATTTCGTGCTCAAGCATTAGGTTTTATGCAGCAAGATCCATCAATGACACCCAATATTGATAAATTTGCACGTCAAAGTGCCGTTTTACGCCAAGCTGTATCAAACTTTCCACTATGCACTCCGTTCCGTGGCATGCTAATGACTGGGCAATACCCTTACCGTAATGGTATTCAAGGTAATAGCCACACTGGTGTTGAAGGCCAATTTGGTGGTAAAGATTTCGGTATTGAATTAAAGAAAAGTACATTAACGTGGTCTGATGTTCTTAAAAGACAAGGCTATAGCATGGGTTATATCGGCAAGTGGCACCTAGATGCACCACAAGCCCCTTTTATCCCTAGCTACAATAACCCAGCTGAAGGGCGTTATTGGAATGATTGGACAGCTCCTGATCGTCGTCATGGATTTGACTTCTGGTATGCCTATGGCACCTATGACAAACATATGACACCAATGTACTGGACCAATGATACAACCCGCGATAAACCTCTGCGGATTAATCAGTGGAGCCCTGAGCACGAAGCGGATATCGCAATTAAATATCTACGCAATGAAAATGGTCAATACCGTAAGCAAGATCAACCATTTACGCTTGTGGTTTCGATGAATCCACCCCATTCACCTTATGATCAAATACCACAAAAGTATTTAGATCGCTTTAGTGGTAAAACTTCACAACAATTAAATACCCGTCCTAATGTGCAATGGGATAAACCTTACCAAGAAGGTTATGGCCCGCAGTATTTTAAACAATATATGGCAATGGTTAATGGTGTTGATGAACAATTCGGACGCATTATTGATGAATTAGATCGCCTCAACCTTACCGAAGATACGTTAGTGGTGTTTTTCTCTGATCATGGTTGTTGTATGGGTTCAAACGGTAACCCAACCAAAAATGTTCACTATGACGAAGCAATGCGTATTCCAATGATCTTCCGTTGGCCAGGTAAGCTGAATCCACAACAAAATGATTTATTATTTTCAGCTCCTGACATTTACCCAACCATGCTGGGCTTAATGGGTATGGAAAATCTCATCCCAGATACCGTTGAAGGCACTAACTTTGCCAATACCCTACGTGGTATTGATGGTGATATTAAACCAACTTCGCAATTCTATACTTTTATGCCTTATGGCGGTCAGTCATATGGACGTCGTGGTATTCGCTCGCAACGTTATACCTTAATGATCGATAGAAAAATTGGAAAACTACTAACGTATGTGCTGCATGACAACCAAATTGACCCATACCAAATGGACAATATTGCTGCCGCTAATCCAATGCTTATCGACAAATTAATTACTGAAGAATTAATACCATGGCTTGAACACACTGGCGATCCATGGCGACCGACAACCGTACCTGCACACAGTGCCAATGCTTATTTATAGCGGTTCCAAAAATAACCTGTAATAGATCTTTTTATTATTAATTTAACGCTTTCTCTATTTAACAGAGAAAGCGCAACATAACTCATACTAAATTAAGGACAATCAATGAATACCATCACTAAAGTAATTGTTGCAACTACCCTTTTATCTGCGACAAGTTTTAGCTATGCCAACGATTACAAAACTACTATTGAATATCGCCATGAATATCGTGATGGTACTGACCGTCATGGCGATCGCGTAAAAGCATTTTTAGATACTGGTAAGAATATTGGTTTTGAATTAGACGCGCGTTATAACAATGATCAACTCAATACCATGTTTGATGGTATGACAATGAACGGCTCTGAGTTTTCAGCGTATTACTACAAAAAATTGACTGACAATATTATGGGTATCGGTGGTCTTTCACTCGATTTTACCTCACAAGGTTTAGTTTATGTACCTTACGCACGTTTAAACTATCGCTTTGATAATGGTATTCGTGTTCAAGGTCGTTATAAGTGGAAGTTCTGGGATTACAATCAACAAAACCTTAATCAACAAAATTATATTTCTAAAATTCAAGAAGTTGATTTCTGGTTAGGCTACAACACCAATAATTGGGACTTCCAATATGAGTTCCAAATCTGGAAAGAAATGGAAGGTAACGCACTACCACAATTCGATAATAAAGATACAAACTACCTACATAACTTCCGCTTAATGTACACCTACAAAACGGTTGAAGGCACAATGTGGCGTCCCTTCGTAGAGGTGGGTAATGTTAGCCAAAGTCGTTATACTGACAATCGCCAAACACGTTACCGTATGGGTATTAAATACACGTGGTAATAACGTAAAATAGATCATAAAAAAATGCCAGTGCTTAATATCACTGGCATTTTTGATTTTATATCATGCTGATTTAGTACACTAACAATAAGAAATTAATGTGCTGACTTACCACGAATTTTATTTATTAAGCTCACAACCACCAGCACTGCAATACCAGCAATAATACCCACGATACCATTCAGTAACGGCGGCACAATGGTATGAGATCCTGAAAAAGTGATCTGCTGGATTAATTGTTCAATCACACCATGTACGGGTGGAATACTGTGTACTACAATGCCACCACCGACTAAAAACATTGCGATAGTACCGACTACGGCTAATGTCTTCATTAAATAAGGTGCAACATTAACCAATAACGTACCAAAACTGCGCTTAAATCCGGCTCCATTGCTGTGTTTTACAAGATACAAACCCGCATCATCAAGCTTTACAATCCCAGCAACTACACCGTAAACCCCAGCCGTCATTACTGCAGCAATAAGACTCACTACAATGGCTTGAGTTAAAAATGGGTGATCTTGTACTGTACCTAATGCAATCACAATAATTTCAGCCGATAACACAAAATCGGTTCTTACCGCCCCTTTTATTTTCTCACGTTCATAAGCAATTAAATCAATCTCTTCAGTTAATAACTGCTCACTGTCTTGTTGCGTTTCAGTATCATGATGAAATAATTTTTCAGCGATCTTTTCAACGCCTTCAAAACATAAAAATAAACCGCCCAATAATAACATCGGCATGATTAACCACGGCGCAACAGCACTGATTAATAATGCCGCAGGCACTAAAATTAATTTATTTTTAAATGAGCCTTTTGCTACGCCCCACACCACAGGTAACTCACGCTCAGCTCGCACACCAGTGACCTGTTGAGCATTTAATGCCAGATCATCACCTAATACACCCGCGGTTTTACGTGCTGCGACCTTGGTCATCAGGGCAACATCATCAAGTACCGTTGCGATATCATCAAGCAAAGTTAATAAACTTGCACCAGCCACTAAACACTCCTTTAATCACCCCTTGAAGGGCAAATTAACAATCTCATATTTATAAACGTAATCAATGCACTTATACACTTTTACGTACTAAGATTACATTTACTGACTATTAATTTCCCTAATATTAAATATAGGAAAACTCTTTTTTATATCAATAATTTTAATTGGTTATATATCGAGTAATATATGTATTATTACTAATAAATACGCAGTTATTATGCTTACTCTATATATTTAATCTTCTCCTTTAATCGTAACAATTAAATTTAATCATAACGACAAATCTTTTTTGTTTGCGCTAAAAACAATTCAATTGTCTAATCGCAACGCACCCAATTATTGGTTTGAGGTGTAGACTGAGATTGCATCGGGCATTCTTACTCCCTGTCATACTGTGCTTGTTGTAATAGCACGACCTTTAAGGGTAATGACAATGAAAACTCTCGCCGCATTATACTCGAGGGCCTTTTTTAGCCTCAATAAAGTATGCGACAACGCAACAACCAAAGCCAAACCTCACCTATCAAGAAGAACAATACGTTTGTTCATGACTTGTAATGACGATTCCAGCTCAGATAGTCCCAGTAGCTTGTAATTGAAAATGCTATAGCGCCAATCTGCGTGATTAGATTTCAATAACAGCGTACTTTTATTCTGGCCGTTATCGCGTCAGTCATCACACTATTTCGATATTTACTGTAGCCAAGCAGGGATCTTATACACCTGTATTTTATGGCTAACGTATTTTCGCTCAGGAAGAGATTAAGCAATGAGTGATTGGACAATTAATAATGCCCGTGACGTTTATAATACACCTTATTGGGGCCAAGGTTATTTTGATATAGCGCAAGACGGCTCAGTTGTTGCTCGTCCCGATGTCAATAATCCAGCCAATGCTATCGGTTTATCACAACTTGCTGATGAATTAATCGCAGCAGGCGCATCGTTACCTATTTTGGTACGCTTTGCTGATATTCTTCACCATCGAGTGGATAGTTTATGCAGCGTTTTTAACCAAGCGATTGAAAATTACGGTTACCAAGGCGACTATCTTGCGGTATACCCAATTAAAGTTAACCAGCAACAAGAAGTGGTTAGTGAAATATTAGCCAGCCAATATGCTAAACAGCAGCGTCAATTAGGCTTAGAAGCTGGCAGCAAACCAGAACTTATGGCTGTGCTTGCTATGGCGCAAGAGGCTAGCTCTGTCATCGTCTGTAACGGCTACAAAGATCGTGAATATATTCGATTAGCGTTAATTGGCGAGAAACTCGGCCACGAAGTTTACATCGTCCTTGAGAAACTTTCTGAGCTAAAAATTATCTTACAAGAAGCCGCAGAACTGGGCGTTACACCACGCTTAGGACTACGCGCACGTTTAGCTTCTCAAGGTAAAGGTAAATGGCAAGCAAGTGGTGGTGAAAAGTCGAAATTTGGTTTATCTGCATCACAAGTATTAACCGTGGTTGAAGAATTACGCCAACGTGAAATGCTTGATTGCTTACAACTATTACACTTTCACTTAGGCTCACAGATTGCCAATATTCGCGATGTGCGTAATGGTGTTGGTGAAGCCGGTCGTGTATATGCTGAATTGAAGAAATTAGGTGCTGGGATCACCACTGTTGATGTTGGTGGTGGTTTAGCCGTTGATTACGAAGGGACGCGTAGTCAAAGCAGCTGTTCGATGAACTACAGCATCAATGAATACGCCAATAATGTGGTCTATGTTTTAGGTGATATTTGCCAAGAATACGACATGCCAATGCCACGTATTATTTCAGAATCAGGTCGTAACTTAACCGCTCACCACGCAGTATTAATCACTGATGTGGTTGGCATTGAAAGCTATAAGCCAGAATCTATTTCTGCGCCAGCTGCGGATGCACCCCATATTTTGCATAACATGTGGCGTTCTTGGAAAGAACTGACTGATAACGCTGATCACCGTTCATTGGTTGAGCTATACCATGATAACCAAAGTGATTTAGCTGAAGTTCACTCTTTATTTGCCGTTGGCATGATCAGCTTTATTGATAGAGCTTGGGCTGAACAAGTGAGTTTACGTTTATGTCACCAGCTGGAAAAAACATTATCAACTAAAAATCGTGCTCACCGTCCATTACTAGATGAGTTGCATGAACGTTTAGCGGATAAATTTTTTGTGAATTTTTCACTGTTTCAGTCATTGCCTGATGCATGGGGGATTGAACAAGTCTTTCCTATTTTGCCTTTAAGCAACTTAGATAAAGTCCCTGAGCGTCGTGCGATTATTCTTGATATCACCTGCGACTCAGATGGTGCGATTGACCAATATGTTGAGAACCAAGGTATAGAGAGCACACTTCCGGTACCAACATGGAGTGATGAACACCCCTACCGCATTGGTTTCTTTATGGTTGGTGCATACCAAGAAATTTTAGGTGATATGCATAATCTATTTGGCGATACCGATACTGCCGTCGTGCGCTGTACGACAGATGGTAGCTATCACATCGAAAAAATTGATCGTGGTGACAACGTCGGTGATGTACTGCGTTATGTACACTTAGATTCCAATGAATTCCTGCGCCAATATCAATTAATGGCACAGCAACACCTAGCAGAAGATGAGCGTGAGAGTATTCTCAAAGAATTGGCTGATGGACTTGAAGGATATACCTATCTAGAAGATGTTCGCGCAATTTAAGACTTAAAAATTAGTCATCCTATTTTGAACATTCTATCACTACAATGAAGCAGTGATAGGACTTTTAGTGGGCCTTTTGCCCTGTAATATTGTTGTTGGAGAAAACCATGGCAACACTAGCTAATTACCCAGATTATTCTTTATACGCCAACGCATTTGGCTTTTTACGTCAACCGTTAAACTTCGCCCCAATGGAGTCAGACGCTGATGTTATTATTACTGGAGTGCCATTTGATATGGCAACAACAGGCCGTTCTGGCAGTCGCATGGGGCCAGGAGCTATTCGTCAAATATCAACTAATCTTGCATGGGAAGGCAAACGCTGGCCATGGAATTTTAGCCTATTAAAATCAATTAAAATTGCCGATTGTGGTGATTTAGTATTTGATTGCGGCGATGCTGCTCAAATGTGCGAGCGCTTGGAAGCACATGCAACGGGCTTATTAGAGCAAGGGAAAACCCTGCTTACTTTTGGTGGAGATCACTTCGTCACGCTACCATTATTACGTGCTCATGCTAAACAATTTGGTAAAATGGCATTAATTCACTTTGATGCCCATACTGACACTTACGATCAAGGCAGTAAATTTGATCATGGCACCATGTTTTACCATGCGCCAAAGGAAGGTTTAATTGACCCTACTCACTCAGTACAAATTGGTATTCGTACTGAGCACAGCGACAAACTAGGGTTTAATGTTATCTCTGCCGATACTGCTAATGATTGGAGTGTGGCGCAGATTGTTGAAAACATTAAAGCTACCGTCGGTGATATGCCGGTTTACTTAACCTTTGATATTGATTGTTTAGATCCTGCCTATGCACCAGGTACAGGTACACCGGTTTGCGGCGGCATTAGCTCAGATAAAGCCCTGAAAATCATTCGTGGTTTACAAGGGATTAATCTTATTGGAATGGATGTGGTTGAAGTTGCGCCAGCATACGATCACGCTGATATAACTGCGTTGGCGGCAGCGACCATTGCTACCGATTTATTACATCTTTGGGCAATTCAAAAACAATAACCAACTAATTTAAACCTATTTTGCGCTGTTTCTACGGCGCAAAATAATAATCGTTACTTATAATCACGTTACATCTACTATAAAAACCTTTCATCACTCCGTTATCCTACAACATTTTCATTAATCCTCTCACAAATAAACTACGAAGAATTAACAATGCAGTGGTAATATTTGATTATCTTATCGCTTTATTTTGTTATCAGTTTAGGCTCCAATTTCTTAAAATAATTATCTGAAATCAGAAAACCTACTGACCAACTCATTCTATTTTTACCTTGTTGTTGGACGTTAATATGAAAAAACGCTGGATAACCGCTGCGGCATTGGCTTCTATTAGTTTAGGTGGCATTTATTATTCCACTACCCATTCACCACCGCAGCACAGCTTTACGACACTCACCGCAAAACAAGCAACCATCAAAAAACAAGCCGTTGCTGTGGGTGAAATCATGCCGGCACAGGTTGTAAAGGTAAAATCTCAGATTGGTGGCATTATTGATGATATCTATGTTCGAGTTGGAGAACATGTAACTGTCCATAGCCCATTAGTGAAATTACGTCCAAACCCTACCCCTCAAGACCTTACAGCTGCTCATGCTAATCTCCTCAAAAGTCAGGCTGATCTTGAACTTGCGCGAAAAACCTTACAAAACTACCAACGTTTAGTGGCACAAAATATTATTCCGGCTAATTTTGGCGATTATATTAAAAGCAAGGCTCAACTCAAGTCAGCTCAAGCAACAGTTGAACAAAGCCAACAAGATATGGATTTAAAAAGTCGAGGCGAATCAACGGCAGGTAATGTCAAATTAACCTCAATCATTAGCGCCCCAATTACAGGTACCGTTATTGATATTAAAGTAGACGTTGGTGAACCGATTATATCGACAGAATCAAACCAAGCTGCCACTGAAATAATGACCATGGCAGACATGAGTAATATTATTTTTAAAGGCACTGTAAGTGAACATGATGCGGCACAATTATCTGAAGGAATGCCCGTCACATTAACCTTATCACCTTACCCTGAAAAAAAGGTTGAAGGTGTATTAACTAAAGTCGCAGTGCAGTCAGAAAAACTTAATGACAACAATGCCAACTCTAATCAACAGCAACAAAGTTTTGATAATGGCTTTGCCGTTGAAGTAAGCCAAATCAAATTCCCTAAGGGCATGGTGCTACGATCTGGGTTTTCAGCAACAGCAGAGATCACCTTAAGTAAAGCTGATGATGTAATGACATTACCAGAGCGCGCTCTGCATTTTGATGGCGATACGGCACAAGTTTTAATCCCTGATGATTCAGAACAAGGCTATCACTACCAACCAGTAACACTAGGGTTATCTGATGGTATTAATGTTGAAATTAAAACAGGCATTGATACCAAGCAATCACTGATAGATGCCAGTACAGTAGGTGATTCCAATGACTAAAGTACGCATTGTCACAACACTAATAATGACGGCAGGTTTAAGTTGCTGGAGCCTAACAAGCCATGCAATAACAATCAACCAAGCGTGGATTGCTGCTAAAAATACCAATCCAAGTTATAAAATAAAACAACTAGAACAAGAGCAAAGTCAATTTGATACTAAGGTGGCTAAAAGTGCGTTACTGCCAGATTTATCAGCGACAGCGGGTAAAACATGGTCTGCTCACGATGCAACCCAACCCTCAGGCTATACGGTTACCTTAAACCAATCTATCTGGGACAGTCGTTCATGGCTTGCGCTTGATCAAGCGCAAGCTGAGGTCGTTTATGCTCAGCTAGAACTAAAAAAAGAACAAAATCGGCTCGCTTATGGTGTTATTGATGCTTATTTTAAACTTGCTCAGGCTCAAGTTGCTGTTGGTATTACCCGCGAACAACATCAAGATGCATTACATTTATTAACCTTGACTCAAAAAAAATATCAGGCCGGTATTATTCTTTCAACAGAAGTTGATGATGCCAATACTAATGTCTTTGGTGCCTATAGTGATTTATTAAGTCAGCAATCATTACTGGCAGAGCAACAAGCCATTCTGGCCAAATTGATTAACCAACCGCCACAGCATGTTGATGAAATTAATAGTCAGAATTTACATCGACCACCATTACAAAAAAACACCAAGCAACAATGGCTAAAGTTGGCCCAAGATAATAGTCCTGATCTTCTTGCAGCCCAGCAACAACTGCGTCAGGCTAAACTCGCAGTTAAGCAACAACAAGCAGACTATTACCCTAACCTATCGGGCAATATTAGCTATAGCAATGATTTTAATGGCCATAGTGATAACCTTAACACTGGCATCACCCTCAATGTGCCCCTTGATCTTAATGGCAAAATACGCTCACAAGTCGGTAAAGCTAAAGTTGGTGTCCAAATTGCGCAGCAACAATTGCGTCAAGTTGAATTGGATTTAACCAATGATATTAACACTCGCTTTAATCAATTAGATCTTGATTGGCAACGAGTTGATATTGGTAGTAAAAAGCTACAAGCCGATCTCAAAGCACTTAAGACCAAACAAATAATTTATACCTCAGGCACTGACGGTACCACCGCGCTTGATATTATTCAGATTCAAGAAAAGGTCTATAAAAGTAAAGAAAGCCTACAAGATCTTCTTTACACCTATTGGCTACATCGAATTCAATTATTGAGCTTAACCGGACAATTAAACGATAAAACTATCGTACAACTGTCACAGGCACTGCAGCAATGATGACCCTGTTAGCGCAAACTTTACAAACCATTATGGCGCATCGGCTTCGCAGTTCATTAGCGATAATTGCGATTATGTGGGGAATTATCTCGGTATTAGTATTAGTTGCACTCGGTGAAGGCTTTTACCAAACCAATAAAACATCATTGTCATCGCTTATCGACAATAATCAAAAAGTGTTTATGGGACAAACATCCCTTCCGTGGCAAGGTTATTCGGCACGACGGGTGCTTCATGCAACACAAAAACAATATCAATCACTCGCCACATTACCGCAAGTAAAACAGCTAGCGATTGTTTTTAGAGCTAAGAAACCAAATGTCACTGATATGAAAGGCATAAAACTACGGGCTGTGGTCAACGGCGTGGATACGCATTATCTGCCTTTACAAGGTATAAAATTGCTATCAGGTTCACGTCCAATCACAACCAGTGATCAGCGCAATCACAGCCGCGTCGCCATTATTGGATGGCGATTAGCAAAACAAGCCAAGCTAACTATTGGTGAACAACTGAAAATTAATGCGATTCCTTTTACCATCATTGGCGTAGTACCTAAAAATGAAAAAAACTATTCGTTTCCAGCTCGAAGCCTCATTATTCCATCGGTAACTTATGCTGATATCTGGCAAGGTCCACCATCACAAGCGATTGTTGCTCCGCAAGAAAAAGTCTCACTTGCAGCATTACGAAAGGCGATACAAACACATTTTGCTCATGTGCTTCAGTTTGATCCTCAAGATACTCAAGCGATTAATGCACCGGACTTTAGCCACTTCGCTAATACATATTTAGCTCTGTTTAGAGGTATTCAACTATTTTTAGCAGCCAGTGGTGCTATGACATTAGCCGTAGGAGCACTAGGCGTTGCCAATATTATGTTTTTATCGGTGACAGAGCGTACCCGTGAAATTGGAGTACGACTAGCGATTGGCGCGACACCAACCCATATCTTGACGCAATTTTTAGTTGAAGGTGCGGTATTAGTCATATTAGGAACCGCTATCGGTTTTAGCATCTCATGGTTGATCGTCAAGGCATTAGTGATGAGTCACTTACCGCAATGGCTAGGCACACCAGCTCTTACCTCTACTGCGATTTTCTTGACGCTAAGCATCACTGCAATATTAGCATTACTGGCTGCTTTTTTTCCTGCAAGAAGAGCGGCGAACCTCACGCCAGTCATAGCTTTAAGTGCGAGGGCATAACATGTTTCCATTGCAACAAATTCTGCATGAGATGGCTGCAGAAAAACTCCGCTTGTGTCTTACTATTTTAGCGATTGTATGGTCAACCGTGTGTATAAGCACCATGTTAGCCACCGGTGAAGGGCTTCGCCAAGGACTTATTAGAAGTACCACCAGTGGTAATGGTGATCTTATTTATGTCACGGGCGGAACAGCCAGTATTACACAAGGGCGTTTCTTTCAAGGCAAAGCATTTGATTTACATTTATCTGACCGCGAGAATTTAGCAACATTACCTGATGTTAAGCGGGTTTCAACATCTGCTTTATGGGATCAGCCAGTCACAAAAGGCGATCGTTTCGCTTATACCGAAGTGTTAGCGGTTGAAAATAATTACAAAGCAATTAATGATTTAACCTTAGAACCCGGTGGACGCTGGTTTAACCCTACAGATACGAGTGAGCAACGCAAGGTCGTGATTATCGGTAAAGACACCGCTATGACACTATTTAATGACAAGCCTTATCATTATGGTGATCCTAAAAAACTTGATAATAATCCAATCGGCCAGACACTTAAAATAGGTAATATTGATTTTACCGTCATCGGTATACTTGATGCTCCAAGACGGATAGAACAAGGCTCAGAATCAATGTATGCCACACTGGTTCCTCTGGCAACTTGGCAACGTTTTTTTCCTCAACAACCAATTAATGCCTTTAACGTTGAACCTCAACCACACGCTAATCGAGAACATTTAGCTGTCACGATTCGTCAAATCTTAGCTAAAAAATATAACGCAAATATCAATGATGAAACATTGGTTCAAACTGATGATATGTTGCTTAATCAAGAGTCAATGCGAAATTTTCTAGTGGGCTTACAAACATTTTTAGGCATTATTGGATTTGTTACACTCATGGTGGCTGGTATTGGTATTGCTAATGTGATGTATGCTAGCGTTAAACGTGCAACGCGCGATATTGGCGTTCGTATGGCTGTTGGTGCTACTCCCAATAACATTCGCTGTCATTATCTCATTCAAGCGATGATGACTATGATGATCGGCGGCACCATTGGCTTATGTTTAACCGTCGGATTAATAGCATTAATCAAAAAAATACCAATGACGAACAGTGATTTATATATCTATCTAGGCAAACCACAACCAGAGTTATCTATCACTGTCATGGTAATTGTGGTGGTTGCATTAATTGTTGTCGGTATTGTTGCAGCTTGGTTTCCAGCCAACAAGGCGGCCAGTATCACTCCACTAGAGGCACTACAAAGTGAGTAAAATCCCCTCAATTCATTCCAAGAATCAGCATCCCTTAGTCTCATTAACTAATATTTGTAAATATTATGGTGAGGGTGAACACCTTGTTAAAGCACTTGATAATGTTTCACTGACAATTAATAAAGGTGAGTTTTTATCTATTTTAGGCCCTTCTGGTTCAGGAAAGTCGACCCTTATGAATGTATTAGGGTGTTTAGATATTCCAACTAGCGGTGACTATCAACTCAATAATGAAGATGTTTCAACCTTAACCAGTCACCAACTGGCTAAAATTAGAAATCATAATATAGGCTTTGTTTTTCAAAGTTTTAATTTATTAGAATACGCCACAGCCCTTGATAATGTTGCCCTTCCTTTAGTATATCGAGGCACTAAAACCAAGCAACGCCATCAAAAAGCAGCCGCTTTACTTGAACAAGTAGGATTAGGTGATCGAATGCATCACAAACCTAATCAACTTTCTGGTGGTCAAAAACAACGGGTCGCTATTGCACGCGCTTTAGTCAATGATCCGCAGATAATTTTGGCTGATGAACCTACTGGCGCACTTGATTCTAAATCGGGAGCAGAAATTGAAGCGCTGTTTAATGATTTACACCGACAAGGACGAACGCTAATTATCGTCACTCATGATGTTAGTTTAGCTGAACGCACTAAGCGAATTATCACCATTAAAGATGGTCAAATCATCGCAGACAAAGCAACGGGCTATCACTCCCAATAAAACCATATAAAAAACGCCAGTATTATTATAATTAATAATACTGGCGTTATTAATTGGTATTTCAATTATAAAAATAAAATACTGCCCCAAGTGATAACAACCAAAACCAGCGCAACAAATACTGCTGCAGAACCAATATCTTTCGCTCGACCACTTAACTCATGATGTTCAGGTCCAATACGATCAACCACAGCTTCAATGGCTGAATTGATTAGCTCAGCAATAACAACAATAAATAATGAGCCAATCATCATTAGTCGTTCAACTTTTGTCACTGGCATAAAAAATGAAACGATCGTCATTATAATTAATAAAATACTTTCTTGACGAAAAGCGGCTTCGTTTATCCATGCAGCTTTTAAGCCTTGAATAGAATATCCGGTTGCATTAATAATCCGTTTTAAGCCCGTAGCGCCAGGTTTCATGGTTCTCTCTCTGTGTTATTTTTTAAATACTTAAGGTGTTTATAACTTATGATACATTTTGGACAATGAAATAAAAGTAAAAGAGGACTACTGCCCTCTTTTTATTTTATTTCTCACTCAATAATATTATTGCCGACACTGGGAAAATATATCTAATTTAGGATCGTAAACTTTGGTTTTAACATCCATCATACCCAATAACGAATGGAATAAATTATCTTGCGAATAACCACCAGCAGTCGCTTCACGTTGTAAACATTGGCGATTTATATGCTGGCTTTGCTGATAAGCTGGCGATAACCATAATATTAACGGCACAGTTGTTTGCTCTTTAGGTGCAATGGAATAGGGAAGTCCATGTAAATACACCCCATCTTCACCCAATGATTCACCATGATCAGCCATGTAAATCATCGCAGTATTGGCGTTATGATCATCACTTTTCAACATATCAATCACACTGCTTAAAATATGATCGGTATATAAAATAGTATTGTCATAAGTGTTAGTGACCTGCTCACGGCTACACTCTTGTAAGTTACTGGTATTACAGGTTGGCTTAAACACTTTAAATTTAGCTGGATAACGATCGTTATAAGTCGGTCCATGGCTACCAATAATATGCAGTACAATAAATGTATCTTGTTTGGCATCATCAATTTGAGCTTGTAAATTTTTAAGCAAAACTTCATCGTAGCAGGTACCATCGTGACAAAGCTTAGGATCACTATCAGCGTTGATCACTATATGCTTAACCCGATCACAAACCCCTTTACAGCCACTATCATTATCCTTCCAAGAAACATCAATACCTGCACGTTGTAAAATATCTACCGCAGTATCTTGATGACGAGCATCCATCGCATTGTAATTTGCTTTAGTCATTACCGAGAACATACAAGGCAATGACACTGCCGTTGCAGTACCACATGATTTTACATTTAAAAAGCTAATCACATTACGTTTTGTTAACTCAGGGTTGGTATCACGATCATAACCATTTAATGAATAGTTCATTGAACGCGATGCTTCACCAACAACCATCACCACAACATTATGCTTGCCTGCTTGATGACTATCTTTGGCATCGAGTCCTAACTGAGTAAATGGCATTTTCGCTTCAATTAATTGATACTTTGCATAGCGAAATGTTGCCGAAATATAATTGGTTGGATTAATAAGTGCTTTAATTTCAGAGTGGTTGCGTACTAATGAGGCATAATCTTTATAATAACCCGCCGCAATCACCACAATCACTAATACTGAAATCAAAATACTGATACAACGGGCAATGATCTCTTTTATTGCAGAGCGGTAAACAACCTTAATTCGCCATAATATCGCGATCGGAATAATCGCAATCGCAATAATCCACACCACACCGGCCATAGAGAAATAACTATCAGCTTCTGCTGGGTTAGTTTCAAATACATTCACAATCATCCCATAGTCAAAATAAACCCCATAGCTATACATTGCATAGGTGACTAAGCTTGAGATAAATATCAGAATCGCAACTAATGGTCGCTGTAACCACGGCCACAGCAGTAAGTTAAAAATAATATTGAGTGCGGCGATAATAAATAACGGGATAGTAGCAATAAAAACGCCGTTATTGGTGGCATTTTCAGCAAACAATTCACTTAGATGCTTCCACAAAGCGATGTTTTGAATTGCTGCAAAAAATACAGCAACTAATAATATATAAGAAGTACTCGTTAAGCGGAATTTCATTACACCGTATTCCTTAGTTAAAGATAAAGTAAACTTTAACCATCAATGACCTATAAAGGCTGATGATTATGCCTATGAACATATTCAATAGACATGGATCTAAATGAATTGACTCATGAATAAAATGCAAACATAGATTGAAATAATGATAGTCACTTTTTTTATCTTTGCTGGAACTGTTACACTACTGGCAGTAAAGGAGACTACTGTGAATAAACCTCAACCTATTGATAAACTAGCTTGGCTTCATATTGAACAACGAAAATTATTAGGCGCTCGCTCATATGGAAAAACCGCTTACTATATTCCAGGAGGAAAACGAGATACTGGTGAGACAGACACTCAGGCATTAGTACGTGAAATTAAAGAAGAGTTATCGGTGGATCTTATTCCAACATCATTGTGCTATGCCGGTAGTTTTCAGGCGCAAGCTCACGGAAAAGAGACTGGCATAATGGTGAAAATGACCTGTTATTATGCTGAATATAACGGTGATTTATTACCCGCATCTGAAATTGAAGAAATTCGATGGCTTACCAGTAACGATACCGACATTAGCTCAACCGTCACCTTAATGATTTTAGCCCAATTAAAAGCACAAGATTTAATAGACTAAAAAAACGCCAATACAAATCTACACATTCAATAAGAACAAGTAGCTTTGTATTGGCGTAATGTTAAACGGATACAAGGGGAAAAGTATCCGTTAACAGCGTTATAAACTATAGACTCAATAATTTATTGCTTCAAAATTATTTTAGAAAGTCATTATAAAGCATGTATAAATGTGCTGAACTCCATGAGAAGTTATTAGCACCTTGTACTGCACCTGTTTCAGGGTTGTAGTTCTCTTGAATTGGGCGATCAAGAGTTAAGCCTTCAGCATTTTTAAACAGCTTATTAACCATTTCGTTGGCTTGTTTAGTATAGCCATAATCAGCCATTCCTTTGACACCGAAGTAGAACTGATCAACCCATACACGACCACGCCAGTAAATATCTGCACCATAAGCTGGGTTATCAGCTGCAGCCGTACCTAATGGTACTTTAGTATTAAATTTATTCACGTCCATCATATTATCAACCACAGCAGCTGCGGTAATACTATTAGCGGCACCATTAAACAGTGGCGACCACCCTTCAGCGCCCATACCACGTTCAACGATAGGATTACCCGCACAGCCATTATTTAATGAACGAGCTTGTTCTGCATCGATATTAATGTCGTAGTAGAAACCTGTTTCACGATCAAACATACACTGGTTGATATAATCTTTAGTGTCTGCTGCTTTAGCGGTAAATACAGCCGCTTCAGCATCATGACCTAATACCGTCGCAATTTGAGCTAAGTATTTATTATCGCTGTACCAGTATGACGCCTGATCAACCGACTCTTGCATCAGTGAGTAACCAATAACCTCACCAGAAGCATCTTTGTTCTCACTAAATTTGACCTGCCAATCTTTTTTAGCTTTATTCAGTAAGTCATTATTAGCTGGGGTTTCATCAGTATATTTTACAACTGACTCACCTTTACTGTTCTTGGTAATTGTTACTTCATTATCAAACTGATATTTTTCTTTAGCATAGCGGCCAAGTTGATCAATTACTTTTGCTTGCTCGGTTGTAAGATCAGTTAAGCCTTGTGCATCAGCAATGGTATCAATAAAGCCAAATACAGCCGCATCATCACGGCCAGATTCCCATGAAGCTGCAGTTTGTGCAGGACTACTGATATCAATATAATTACCAGATTCTAATAACGCATTGTATTTATCGATGCCATACTCAACACGCCAGTCTTTGTCGCCTTCTAGCTTATATTTATAGATCAACTGACCATCTTTAGTATGTTCAGGATCAACAGCTGCGCCATACTCAGGAATACCATTTTTGTTAGTATCACGTGCTGTTAACCACCAATTATGATATTCCACCAACTGAGGATACATTTCTTGTAACCAAGCTTGTGCTTCATCAGCGCGGTTATATTTATCTTTCAGGGTTGTATAAACTTCCCATACTGCCCACGACGCCAGTGATGGTTTAGTATTACGCTCATTCCATGTTTGAGCATCATTAAACTCTGTTAAAACTAGTGCATCACCACGTTGCTTAGACATATTCATGCCAACCACATCAAGCAAATAGCCTTTATCATATGGACGTAACACATCATCAGCTTTAACTTGATGCTCAAACACAGTGCGAATGTTTGCCATTGCTAAATCAGGGTTAAAATGCGCCATCGCATACGCTTGTTTCCAGGTATCCCACGGCCATGTTAAGTTACCAGAGAACCAACGCGCAGTTACCGATGGTGTCACCGTATCATAGCTCACCATACCAGCAGGGCTACGCCAGTTACCGGTTAAGGTTTCCATCGCTTTAACGGCAACGCGCTCTTGTTCTGGAGTCGCATTTTTATTAACAAGACCATTCGTTAGGTAGTTTTCCCAACGGGTTGTACTTGCGTTGATGTAATGGATTGGGTTAGCCAAAATATCTTTAACAATCGGCTGTTCTTTTTGCCATTCTGCTGCAGTTAGCGTATGACTAAATACGGTATAAATAGTTTTATTAGCAACAGCACCAATGTTAGCCACTGACTGGTAGTCTAAACCATTAATATGGGTGTCTGCGGTGATACTACGCTGAATATTAAATGCCGAATCACCACGAGTACGTACCCACCATGAATCACGTTCTTTACCAAATTTAAGGTCAATATTACCGTTATTATCAGTCGTCATATCACGGGTTAAATTCGGCAGCTTTTCAGCAACAGTTTCAGGATTTGCAACACCATCTTTAGCATAATAACCGTCAACCAGTTTACCATTCCAAACCAGCGCTATATCAGCACCAGTATCATTGCTAATAGTGGTTTCAACAAGCGAAGAGCGTGAAGAAACAAACTGTAACTTCATTTCAACTTTAATACCGTCAGCGATCATAGTCTGAATAAGTGCACCAGGAATACTGTAAGCCGTTGCTTTAAAGTTAACTGACTGGCCATCTTTTAAAATCGACAATTTATCAAAATACTCGGCAACCGAAGTGTTATATTCTTCAGCGATCGCCGTTACACCAAAGCCCCCCATGTTTTCAGAGCGTTGCTGTAAATCAGGTAGCAAATGACCATGCCAAGCACCATTATCGTGCAGTGGTGTATAAGCCATATGGTTACCAGCACTGACTTCAGCTAGGTGCTTTGGTGTACCGGTGCGATCGAGAATATTTTGAAATTTCACCGCTACTTGTGGATTTTTCTTTGCTTCGGTTGTGGAATTAGTATTATCACTATTACAACCTGCGGTAAACATTAACGAGCCAATGGCTGCTGCTAATAAGGTTTTCTTTGCCAACATCTGTTGCTTGATCATTATAAAATCCCCCGATATTTAATGATGTGCCGTATCTTATTATTTTTTGTACGGCTATATTTTTAGTCAGAGTTCGAACTCGTACTCTGAGATTGCGGAGGATAATAATGGTAAAAAAAACAACTAAAATTGAAGTTAATCACGTTTGTTGTTTTACTAAAATCTCACTAAAAAAAAGCGGTTACATTTAGACACAGTTTCAATTAAAAAAAACATCGTTATATGAAGGCATATCACATCGCTATTACTAGACTTACAAGGTATATAACGATCAGCTATTAATAATTTACTTAATTAAAATCATCACAACCGATCAAACTAAAAAAACGTTGTGATATTAATTCAAAAAAAAAGAGCTATATAAAAAATAATGCGATCTTCTATCCAAAACCAAGCTCTGCAGCAAATAATCCTTATCTGTAACTTTTGTAACGCGTAAAAGAACGCAATGTAACACTTAGTAGGCCTTACTTTTTCGCCAAAATGTGAACTTCATCACCGTCGTTTTTTAGCAAAAATAAAAAAAGCACCCGCAGGTGCTTTTTGTTGTAACGCAAATAAACAAATAGCCGCGATTAATCCGCTTCTTTCACTAACGCAATAATCGTCCATCCAGCTTTAACGTCTATTTTTGATATCACAGTAAAGGGATGAATATTTTCTTTCAGATCAACTGCAAATAAAGGAATAACCAAGCCACTACTATATTGTTGGTAATAATCATCAATGGTAAAGTTATCGCTAAGTTTAGTATGCTTAATTTCAGCGCCTTGATTCATCAAACTGGCTAATTTTTTATAACTAATATCATCACCAAACAACACAGCACTACTATGAGCTTGAGTCGCCGAGTGTTTTTCTAAGCCACTATTATGACGACGACCATTTAAACGATAAATATTACGTTGTCCAAAATCGGTTTCATAATGACTCGCCGCAACCGCATTAAAATGTTTATCCGGCGTAAGTGCTAATAAATGACCCACCCCAATCAGATCTAAATATTCATCTGCGTGGCTAGAAACGGCATTACCATAATAAGTTTCTAACCCTGCCATACGCGCTGCACGAATATAATCCCAGTTAGAATCACTCACTACTACGCGGCAATCGTATTTTTTTAGCGCTAAACCAATTTCTCGAGCAACATCATTGGCACCCACAACCAAAAATCCTTTCGGCGATGGTTCTGCAACACCAAGTAATCGCGCTATTGGGCGTGCAGTTAGACTTTGTAACACCACCGTACCGATAATCACCATAAATGTCAGCGGTACTAACAACTGGGCACCAGCGACACCGTCATCCATCAATTTTAGAGCAAACAGTGCTGAAATAGCCGCAGCAACAATACCTCTTGGCGCTACCCATGCTAAAAACAATTTTTCCTTAAAGGCTAATTGACTAAACATGGTAGAAATAAAGATAGATGCAGGTCTTGCCACTAACTGAATCACAACAAATAACGTAATTGCTCCCCAGCCTAATGCATGGAAATCAGCTAACTCAATACGAGAAGCTAAAATCAAAAATAATCCTGAAATTAACAAAATAGTCAGGTTTTCTTTAAAGTGCAGAATATGGCGAATATCGACATCCTTGGCATTTGCAAGCCACATTCCCATTACCGTTACTGCAAGTAATCCGGCTTCTGATTCCAAGGCATTAGCGCCAGCAAATACACCAAGTACAACAGCGAGTACCGCAAAAGGTTGTAAATATTCAGGCAATAAATGGTTACGTAATACATATGCAATCAACCATCCAGCAATTGCACCAATCACTAAACCAACCAGCAGCATTAAGCCAAATACGGCCAAACTGTGCATTTTGCTGCTAGAAACAATAAATTCGTACACGATCACGACAAATATTGCCCCAATCGGATCAATTAATATTCCTTCCCAGCGTAAAATATTTGCCAATTTCGCTTGCGGTCTCACCGTGCGTAACAATGGCACGATTACTGTAGGTCCGGTTACTACTGTCATCGAGCCAAATAAGAATGCTAATGACCAACTAAAATCTAATAAATAGTGTGTCGCAACACTGGTGATGATCCATGTAATAATGGCACCTATGGTAACGATACTTTTAACGTTTTTGCGGACATTTTTTATTTCTGCAAAATTGAGCGTTAAGCTGCCCTCAAATAAAATAACAGCTACTGCTAATGAAATTAGGGGAAACAGCAAATCACCAAAGAGGATATTAGGGTTAAATATGCCAGCAACAGGGCCAATAACTAGACCTGCAATAAGTAATAATAAAATTGCTGGTAATTTCATACGCCATGCAAGCCATTGACACCCAAGCCCCAATACTCCGAGGCCTGCAATTGTCAATCCAATCATTTCTTGATGCATAAATGAATACTCTTTTTAAAAATTCAATATAAATAGCAACATGGTCTAATAACCTTAAATCATTCGCTTAATATTGCTAATTTATATACTAAACAATCGTGTTTACCACTATATAATTACAATTAAACAACAATAACATCACACCACTATCTATTGGCTGATAACCATATAAAAACGGATTAAATGCTACACTATGTTTTAGGTTATAAAAAAGCCGATGGTCGCTCTATTGAACAAGCATACCATCGGCTTAATAAGCTTAGATTGAGGTGCTAAAAATCAATTAGCGCAGTTGGCGCGAACGGAAATTACGTCCTTTAATACGACCTTTTTCTAATTTTTGTAATGCTTCACGCGCCACTTCACGTTTAACCGCAACATAAGCACAATGATCAAACACATTAATTTTACCAACGTCAGCACCAGCAATACCTTTATCGCCGGTTAAAGCACCTAAAATATCACCAGGGCGTACTTTTTGCTTTTTACCGCCATCAATCATCAGAGTGATCATTGCAGGGCGGAATGTTGGTTGATCTAATAAATTGCCTGCAGGTAATGCTTCGCCGTTAATATCACGATCAAGGTAGTCTTCAAGTAACTTAACTTTATAATGTTCTTTATCACTAAATAATGAACAAGCAATACCTTTACTGCCCGCACGGCCTGTACGACCAATACGGTGAACGTGCACTTCAGTATCTCGTGCTAGATGATAGTTAATCACCATATCAAGGTTATCGATATCCAAACCACGCGCTGCAACATCTGTCGCGACTAAGATTGATTTACTCTTGTTAGAGAACAATACCAGAGTACGATCACGCTCACGCTGCTCTAAATCGCCATGCAACGCAATAGAACTAAAGCCAAAGTCTTCTAAATCATCAGACATTTCTTGTGCTTCACGCTTGGTATTACAGAAAATCACACAAGATTCTGGACGGTGTTGATTAAGTAACAAACGTACTGCATCTAAACGGTCTTCATTACCATTAACCTTGTAAAAGTGCTGTGAGATACTGCTATCATCATGGCTTGATTCTACTTTTACTTGAACTGGGTTTTTCATGATACGCTTTGCAATTGATGCAATTTGATCAGGATAAGTCGCACTAAATAACAAGGTTTGACGATCGCTTGGTGCGACATCAATAATTGCATCTAATGAATCTTGAAAGCCCATCTCTAGCATGCGATCTGCTTCATCAAGTACTAATGTATTTAGCTCATCAAGACGTAAAAAGCCTTTGTGAATATGTTCTTCAATACGACCAGGAGTACCTACAATAATATGCGCACCGTGCTCTAATGAACCAATTTGAGGTCCAAATGGCATACCACCACATAATGTTAGTACTTTAATATTATGAATAGCACGTGCTAAACGACGAATTTCTTTAGCTACTTGATCCGCTAATTCGCGCGTTGGGCACAATACTAA
Organism: Photobacterium andalusiense; assembly: GCF_900185625.1. Lineage (GTDB taxonomy): Bacteria > Pseudomonadota > Gammaproteobacteria > Enterobacterales > Vibrionaceae > Photobacterium > Photobacterium aquimaris. Next base: position 321,997 of record NZ_FYAJ01000003.1, on the reverse strand, counting down.
TGTCTGTACGCGAAAACGTTTTACATTAAGGTTATTAAGTAATCCTAAGCCAAACGCTGCGGTTTTACCTGATCCCGTTTTACCTTGAGCAATAACATCCTTGCCGTCAATAATAAGCGGAAGGCTTTGAGCTTGAATAGGTGTCATTGCTTCATAACCCAGTGAGTCTAGGTTGCTCAATAGATCAGAGTGAAGATTTAGGGTAGAAAATGCCGTCTGACTCAAAATGATGTCCTGTAAACGTCAACATACCACTTTTACCATTAAATATTAGGTATCGATATGTTGTTTAATATAAGGTTGCACGCGGTAACACATGCATAAGGGCTGCGACACTAACAGCTAATGGCTACGCTGACAATGCTATAAACAAACTCATTCATTTTAGCAAATTAAATATATTTTTGAAAACCGTGTACGACTACACAACAATAACTAAATAATACCTATAAAGATTGACACTACTGCGACTAAAAAACACAATCCGCCACTTATACTCTTACCGCAAATATACTCGCCTAAACTGAATATGAAAAAAAATGGATTTACCCTTATTGAGCTCATTGTCGTTATTATTATTCTCGGGATTTTAGCTGTTGTTGCTATGCCCCGTTTTCTCAACACTCAAAAAGATGCCAATAATGCCGCATTAAAAGGCCTAGAAGCAGCCGTTAATTCCGGACTTAAAATGGGTTATAGCAAAATGGCGATTGCCGGATTAGAAAACCAACAATATGTCACTAATGCACCACGAACGGATGCCACAGAATCAACCAATTTACCGTTTCCACAATGTAAAATAGGCATGACTTCATATTGCCAATTTAGTTATGGTTACCCAAGCATCGATAATATGACACTGCATATTTTAGTCGAAAACCTTGGTCAAAATAATACATCCCAATATGGTACTGGATATGATTGGACAACGATTATCTCAACAGACAATACCTATTCCCATTCAATGATCATTACCGCAACTAAGAATACAAAACCTAATGGTACTGTTGCTGAATTAAAAACAGACAATTGCTATTTACGTTATTCACCGCCAACAACAGCTGGTGAAAACTTTACCCTCAAATTAGTACCTTGTAAATAATCCCCCACTACCCGACCAACCTGGTCGGGTATCATTATTTCCATCACTTAGATTGCTTATTTCCCTAATAAGTAACGGAAATATCATCAATCAATATACTATCTGTATCCTATATATATTTGTGTACATTAAGCATTAACCGATTTAGTGCAAGTTAAGTTCGCTTTGGCGGCAATTGCACAACCTTGGCTGCTGTGCAATCATGGTATTACGATTTAAAAACCTGTTGCTCACTAGCAGTTATCATTAACGATATTATTGCGAAGCCAAACAACAATGATCCCTTTTATATCAGGAAGTAATATTAATGAGTCAACCAGATAACGACCTCATCAAAGCAAGTGAAAGTGACTCAAAAAATGAATTTAAAACACCACAATTTCAAATAACGCGAGTACTTAGTATTACATTCAATGTGATATTAATTTTAGCGCAAATAAAATTATTAAAAACTCACGATATAGATATAAAAACCTATGGTGTCTTCATTTTTTGTAATATCAGTATCTTAGTTAATCTTTTTGCACCAAAGCTAACTAAACTAACCGTGAAGCAAGTCTCGAAATATAGCACTATGACTATGCTTGTGAGTGTGTTTTTATTTATTAGCCAGATATTTGCATAATCGTTCTAAAAACCGCCTTAATCCTTTAAACATTAAGTGAGTAAGGCGGTTTTTATATGTATTTTATTTCTTCGCTACCACTCACCAACAAGCAATCGACTTTTGACACCATTAACTTGTAATCCCATCGCTTCAAACACATCATCAAAATTATGACATCCTAACGGTAAATGAGGCAGTGATAATACCGCTTCATCAAAAAAGCGTTTTTGCTCTTGTTCGGTTTGCCATGCCAGTTGCCACCAATTGACAATACGTGCTCTCGAATCAATTAAGCGACGTCGAGTCGGTACTCGTGCACGTTTTTGGTTATTCTCGATTTTGCTGGCTGGTAATAAATTCCATTTATCATTATTCGGCCAATAGGCAAATGGTAGGCAGTGATCCACTTGATAATCAGCTTGTAAGCGTTTGCCACTCCACACACTTTCCAACTCAATACCATTTTGCTGTAAAGCGGTAATTTTATAGCGAACACCACGGGTATCATGGCTTTCATCTATCCATTTTAGACAATCGTAATAGGTTTGTAGCGCAATGCCCCGCGCTTCATTTAACTTATAACGCCGCATTTCCGCTATCCATTGATTCACGACTAATGGTTCTATCCAGCTGCTATATAAACGCAAACATTCCCATAAGCTTTCATCGAGCACAAAATGGCCAAATTCAGCTAACGATCCAAGTTCAAGCACAAAGGTATCTTTTGTTGGTACTCTTTCTCGTTCCATCTGAAATAGCGTATTATTTTTAGCCCCTTGATAAATAAAAGTAACAGGGCCATCTTGAATAGTTTTTAAAGTATCTCGAATTGCCGTTTGAAGCGCTTTGGCTTCATCACCAACAAACAATGCTCCTATTGATAAATCATCAGCACTAAGATGTGTAAGTTTGTTCCAGCCTTGTGGTTTCACAAAACCTAACCCTTTTTTACTGTCGCTAGTTTGTTGAATACCAGCACCATCGATATCAATATCTATTAAACGTTTAAATTGCCGTATCCAATAAAGAGCAACTAATCCTAGTGGCAAACGGACTTTATTATCTTCACGACTACGAACTGCACCAGGGTGTGCATCTGCAATGTGCAAAAGAGTCCGTAAGAGCGCCAATTTATAGGTGGCTGATTTAGCGTCATTAACAATAATTTGCCTAACTTTAATTAAATCGCCACTGCCATCATCAGGAAGTTGCATCACAACGGTTTGCCATTGGACGCTGTTACGACCTAATTCATCGGTATCAAGTTCAGAAATTACATTAACTTGCAGGGCATGTTGCTGTGCTAACAGTTCAAGCTCTTCTACACTAACATCATAGGCTTTTCTAGCATCACTAAAATCACCATAACGCAGCGAGATCACAAGCTTTCCACTTGGTGCAAGTAGATTCGATAATTTACGAAAAGCGCGTTTACGGACAGCTGGCGAAAGGTGCATCCAAACAGCAGATAACAAAATACAATCAAAGCGAATCCCAAGCTCAATAATGCTGTTTAGCTCTGGTAATTGATCATCTAGCCAAGTGATCTTATCGACATACTGCTGAGAATATTTTTTACCTTGTTCACGCAGATCATCAGCAGGCTCAATCGCATAAACATCACAATGATGCTTTGCAAACCACAGCGCATCGCGGCCAGCCCCTGCACCGATATCAAGTACTTTTAAAACATGTTTCGATGAACTCGCAGGCCAATGAGCTTGCCAATTTTGATGCACTTGTTCAAAAGTAAGTGACAGATATTGCTCACTCAGAATCTGGGCATTTTGATGATAAAAATCAATGGTTTTTGACATGACATTCAATCGAGAAACAGAATAGATTAATATTACTGCAACTGATTGAAATACTCGATAGGAAATAAAGTAAGTTGCTAAAAAATAAAAAAGGAAGAGCAAACTCTTCCTAAGGATTAATAGGCTTTAATATCGAATTTTAACAACATACGAGGTAGTACATCATCTAAATTCTGAACATCGTTATCATTAAGTTCAATTAGATTGAATCCATATTTCGCATACAGATCTTGTTTGATTTTCTTACGGTTAGCATATTTAGGATCGTCTTCTAATCCCCAAAATTCAATATATACTTTTCCCGTTGGCAGATAAAAATCACAATATAAATCTTCTTCAATGGGTAGTTTTCGCTCATAAGCATGAACAATCCCAGCCATGTAAAGCCAATTATCAATTAACATTTCGGCTTTAGAACGAACATAATGACCATCAGCTGAGCGATGCTTAGCCTCAAATTTTTGTCTAAAGTTTGATACTGAATTATCGGTACTTTTAACTTCAGCATTAATACCAGTAATTTCATTAACTGAATGTTTTAAACTACTGTTCGTTAGCACTGTTTCATCCCATACCACATAGGGAACACCTGTGCGCGAATCTTCTTTTTGAATACCACCTAATCGAGAGCCTGATTGACTGACTTTCCAACCTTTCACGGCTTTGTTTATCCAGCCAAGTTCATCCAGTATTTGGTTTATCTTTTGTGATGTTAAATTAAAATGCGCACTTATTTGAGTTGCTGATAGTTTTTTACTATCAAATGATGGTGCTGTGATAATTTCTAATTCTTTAGGCCATACAATATACTGTCCAAACTGAGAGGATTGTTTATACTCACCTTGCGCAGCTTTACCAATATCGGTTAACAGCCATTCTTTATTATCGCGGGTTATATAACCAGCTTCGGCTAACTCATTAAATAAATTTCTAGCTGCTAAACCTTTTGCTTTCGCTAATTGCGATGTTGATATTTTAGAGGTAACTGTCTCCACAACCATACCTAACCATCTAATAAGATTAATTTTAGTTGTAGAAGATTATAAGTAAAAAAACCTCCTCGACTTACTTACGTGATTAATTTTTTAAAAACTTAGATGCATATCAAATAAAAATGCGTAAAAAACATCTTAATAAATCTGATACGTTTTATTACAACCAATTTATATAATTGAAAAAATAAAAGTCGCTACAGAGTGACTCTAACTTAATTCCATAGCAATAATATAAAAATCTAATCTAATCTAATCTAATCTAATTTATAATTTTTAATGGCTTTATCTAAAACATCTAATGCTTCTTGCTTAGATAAACTACCTTGGATAACAACCTTGGCATCAGATCCTTTATAATTGGAGAACCATGTTTCAATGATCGCTAACACACCAGGAAAATGCTGTTGTAGTTCTTTTATCGAGGTTATTTTTTTAAATGGAGATTGTTCTGAAATAGGTACAGCAAGCAACTTATCATCTTGTTCACCATCATCAAGCATTTTTAAGCCTCCGATTAAGCGAACTTGTACAATACTTCCCTGAACCATTGCAGAGCCGAGAACTAAAACATCTAATGGATCACCATCACCACCCAAAGATTTTGGTAATGACGTATGTGGAATCGTGCCATAGTTGCTTGGATAACCAAGATAATGAACAATACGTGGTTGTCCATTTTTAAATTCCCAATTGATTACTGAACCATCAACCTTGCTTACTTCCCATTTTTCATTGCTTCCTGTCGGAATTTCAATGATGGCATTAATAGTGCCATTTTGATTTTTAGCAGGAGTAGCAGCAAGATAGTCTTGCTCCGATTTTATTGTATAGGTATCAATTTTTGAAAAGTTTGGTATAGCAAATACTGACGTACAATTGATTAATAGACTGATAAGGAAAAGGTGCTTTTTCATAATTAATTAGACATTTATTTAATAAGGTAACTTATCTTCTTGTAATTATATGAAAATAATATGACTAAATTATGACGTTTTAAGTATCTGGTATCTAACGCTAGCAACGAGGATAGTAAACAATAACAAGCATTGAATAAAAAACCACTTTCCCCCAAATTTTAGACGTAAAAAAGCCCGCAATTTCTTGCGGGCTTCTCTATTTGGCTCCCTCTACTGGACTTGAACCAGTGACATACGGATTAACAGTCCGGCGTTCTACCAACTGAACTAAGAGGGAATTGTTTGGAGCAGGTAGCGGGAATCGAACCCGCATCTCAAGCTTGGAAGGCTGGAGTAATAGCCATTATACGATACCTGCGATGTATCTTTACAAATTATGGTGGTGGGAGAAGGATTCGAACCTTCGAAGGCAGTGCCGGCAGATTTACAATCTGCTCCCTTTGGCCACTCGGGAATCCCACCGAAATTTAATGGTGCCGACTACCGGAGTCGAACTGGTGACCTACTGATTACAAGTCAGTTGCTCTACCTACTGAGCTAAGTCGGCACACTAATTTCTTTTTTATTGCAGAGCCTAAGCTCAACAATTAAAATTGGCGGAGAGATAGGGATTTGAACCCTAGATACGCTATAAACGTATGCCGGTTTTCAAGACCGGTGCTTTCAACCACTCAGCCATCTCTCCGTAAGTGCGGTGAATATTATAGTTCTCAGCGGCAACTGTAAAGCAAAAAAACATAAAAAAGTTCTAACTAGCCATTTTTTAAGCAAAAAGTTCACAACAAATACATTTATCATTACTTATTACACTATTGGCTCTCATATTGGTTCGCATCATCGAATTATTAAGTACAATTCAGCTTCAATTATTAACATCAGAGCATTGTTTATGAAGCTACGCATTATCACTAGCGCACTGTTACTCTCTTTTAGCCAGTTAGCATCAGCACAAATTAGCCAAATTAGCCCCGAGCTAGCGAAAATCGAGCACCAACTAGGTGGAACAGTTGCTGTCGCTGTATATAACGCCAATACCAATACCAGTTGGAGTTACCATGGTGAACAGCGTGTGCCAATGATGAGTACTTTTAAAACTTTAGCCTGTGCCGACTTATTACATCAAGCTGATACTCAGCGTATTGACTTAAACCAAGCAATCACGATTAAACAAAGTGATATTTTAAGCTATGCGCCAGTCACAACCAATCGTGTTGGTAAGAGCATGACGTTAGCTCAATTGTGTAATGCAACCATGCTAACCAGTGATAACACTGCTGCTAATCTTGTGCTTAATAATATTGGTGGACCTAAGAGTGTCACGCAATTTATTCGTACTCTTGATGACAAAATCACGCGCCTTGATAGAATCGAGCCTAATGTTAATAATGTCAGTGCTGCAGAACTGCGCGATACCACTACCCCTATCGCGATAAATTCAACCTTATATCATCTTCTATATACAGATGCGTTATCAACAAGTGCTCGTGCGCAGTTAAAGCAATGGATGATGGACAATAAAGTCTCAGATCCATTACTCCGTGCAGTCCTACCCGCGGGCTGGCATATTGCCGATCGTTCTGGCTATGACAGTACGTATGGTTCACGAGGTATTACTGCGGCAGTATGGCAGCAAGGTAAGCAGCCGATCATGATCAGTATTTATTTAGCACAAACGGGTAAACCAATGGCGGAACTCAATACCACCATCGCCAATATTGGCCAATTAATTTTTCAGCATTTAAAATAAATACCATTAAAGGATAAAGAGAGGATCTATTTAATCTTCTCTTTTGCTATTGTTTATATTATTTGTAAAAGATTAGATATGACGATGCTTTTATTGATTGCAGGGATAATGGATTTTTTAGGTATGTTACTAACCTTTATCCATAATATTTTAGAGCTATTTAGATAACATCTTGATTTTAACTTTTTATCTGATTATTGATACTGCGAGGATAATACAATGCTAAATTGCCACCAACATGATTATATCGAAATAGCATGTATGCATCATTTGACGATAAAACTCATCTTGAGCGATGGTAGTGAGATGATAGGTATTGCTCACGATACATTTTATAATCAAAATCGTGAGGAATGTATGATGTTATTGGTTGAGCAGCACCAACAGCCCGTCATATTAGATAATCTAGTATCAATGATGGCGATTACAAAAAACCCGCATTTCTCGACAATAAATTTCAAATAACACATTGATTAAAATAAGATTTACATTGTAAATACGATCAACGTTTCTTTGTTTGTAATAAAAATGGCGTTTCTATTTTTACTAATAGAAACGCCATTTTTAATCATTGGTACCGTATAGGTAATTATGCAAACCTTATTTCCCCTTGTTCATCTAAAGAAAGCGCAGCTTTTGCTTCGCCAATCAATTGTGCTGCATAAGAAGGTGTAACTGCACGTAGCTCGCCTTTCGTTGATAAAAAAGTACCTTCCCATGCTTGATCTCGGTATGTACCTGATTCTAAAATTTCAATAACTACTTTCATAATAAACCCCAGCATTAATTAATAATGGCAAAAACATAAACTCATTTGCCTTGCAATCGAATCTACCAGCATTAAATTAATTGTCATCCTACGTAAATTGCAACGTTAGATACACAAATAGAGTGCATTAAAAATCACTATTATTAAAAATGGTTATTAAAGCCTCTATCCCATATTAAGATCACGACTTCAATATCATAGCTAAACACCAACATATTGTTTTTAAACAAAATTAAGCACAAGCGTCGCTTTTAAACAATTAAATGACAGTATTTTGATACTTTGTCTATATTTCGATGTTTTTTTATTTAATTTATAAACTTAGACAAACGATAGATCTCGAAAAGCAAGTTTCCATTTTTGATCACTTCAACACATCAAAACTGTCTAACTAGGTGAATTAATCACCACATCAGCACATTATTGCCAGCAAAAGGCTTATATAAGTCATGGGTATTTGTCTGCAACCAAACATAGCCAACCCCAATTAAATATAAAAAATAGTTATATTAAAAAACCACTTTATGTAACCAATGTCTCACATATATTACATTTATTACGTTAAAAGTAGAAAATTCACCCAATAAAGACCTAAAATCAATAAGTTTTTTCTATAGATGGAAGGGTTAATGACAAGGATTACAGAGAATCACCTCAAATATACAAGTTATAATGGGGTCTTATTTTCTCTAGGGCTGTTTTCAATCGGTACAGCCTTTTTAATGAGTATTTTACCGTTTACTTTTAAGCATTTTGGATTTGATCAATCTTTTGCACGCGATCTCACCAGTATTTTTTACTTAGGTGTACTGCTAGGCATATTCTTAACAAAACCCATTATCAATAAACTGCAATTTAAACGAGGAATTTTATTCTTTATCTGCTTATATTTAATAACAGTAACTATTTTAGCGATCTATCCTAATATTTCTATTTGGTTAATCTGTCGCTTTTTTGCAGGAATAGCGGTTGCTGGTATTTATATTTCATGCGAATCATGGCTATTATTAGTTACACCAAAATCGCAACAAGCAGCACGATTAGCAACCAATACTGCAGTATTATGTTTAGGACGCGCCCTTGGTCAAACAGGAGTTAGTATTACGGGAACCAAAGGCTATACGCCTTTTATTGCTATTTCTATAATGATTATTTGTTCACTGATACCATTAATGGTGATGTGTAAATCGACACCAATAATAACTAAAGCAACTAAAATAAATTTAGAAATTATGGGAAAAATTAATATTCAAAGCTTATTGGGTTGTCTAGCTTCTGGGCTAATTTTAGGTTCTTTATATGGTTTAATGCCATTAGAACTCCATAATTGTGGTTATGATCACCACCAAGCTAGCTATTTTATGATGAGTATTATTATTGGTGGCATATTGACAAAACCGATAGCAAAAGTCATTCAAACCAGAGTAACTAAACCACAATCTATTATTATATTTAGCGCAGTAGGTATTGCTACTATGCTAGGTTTTCAATTCACTGAAAATACAATAATACTGTTTACTTGCAGCACCCTATTTGGCAACGCTATTTTTGCCTTATACCCAATAGCCATTGCGCAATCCACACAATCCCTGAATGATGAGCTGTTATTTGCTAATGCTCAAATTATGTTCTTTGCTTTTAGTATTGGTGCAGTCCTCAGCCCTTTATTTGCTCATCCTTTTATGTCTGTTCCACATGGGCTACTGGATTATTTTATTATTATATTTGTAGGTATTGCGGTTTATCTATTAATTCATAAAGCGCCGCCTGAATCAAAAGTTCAACCCGCTTAATCGCAAAAAAGCTAGCGTGTAAACTGACTCTCACTCATTAATATTCATGAGTGAGAGTCTTTTTGATTACGATTATGCTAGCTTTTGGTTATTTAACAGCTACATTCTGATAGCTAAATTTACCATTATCTAGCGCTTGAATATATTCTTGTTTAGCATTGAAGTTAAGTGTTGCTAAGTCAACTCGGCGGATGGTGCTGTTGTACATTGTTTTGTAGTACAACTCGCCATTATTCTGATCAATAACTGATGTCCACTGAGTCGCACTTGGTAGATCGGGAATATGGGCTTTATCGTTAAACTCACTTCCAATTGGAATATCAAAATTATTTAGAATATGAAATGCTTGTGATACTGCCTGCTGTGCTGTTTTTAAAATTGGTGCGCTATTAACGTAAAATGCAGCACGAACAAACCGTGACGGTGGTGAAATATCACCAGGTAAACCTACAAAATTAGAACCAACGCCAAAAGACTGCGCTTCTACTCCATTAATCTGCTGTGGCTTACTAATACCTGGATGTAAATTGATATAGTTATTAAGATTGGTCACTTGCCAATTATAATCAGGCGAGTTAGTTAGCACTTTAGCGGTATTTTTGTGAATATTAATCTTACCGTGATCCATAATTTCAATCACAATACTGTTGCCCTGTTTATCAGACACTCGCCAATGTGCAGTAGGTGATGGCTGGCCTTTTTCATCAAAATAAACAGTAACTATCTTAATTTTACTCAATGCCGCTTCAACTTCAGCTACCGTTGAGTATTGACTTAACATCCAACGTACAAAGTCCATATCATTGATATTATTAGCGGTCTGTTTGGGATCATAAGTGGCTAGCGATCCATAACCACGGAAATAAAATAACCCTGCTGTTAAGCCCTTTTCATTGATCCCTTCGGCAATAAACTTATCATCACTAACAGATATGCCAGCAAAACCATATTTACTTACCCACGTTAACCCCGATTTATGATCAGGCATGGTTGAGGTATAAGAATAATCACGCGGTGCAATAATTAATTTACTGTTGAGATTACTGTGTCCCCATTCAATGGTACGTGCTTGAATATGATCATTGCCTGTCGTTGCTAATGTGATCCCTGTACAGGCATTGGCAGCTTGGCTAAATCCAATAGCAACAACCAACGCTAATAAGGTTTTTTTCATAAATAACCCTTTCAATAGTTATAATAATAAAAGATATATACCAAAAGTTTACGCTTGAGTATTGATAAAAAAAACACCCGTGTAGAATTTTAGATACAAAAAACCCGCGAAAGATCGCGGGTTAATTATCAATACAGATCAGTCGGTATTTAAATAGCCCAACCGCCAGCATAAAAGACCACAAGTGCTATCGCAATAATAACAGTACCGATATTGAGGCGTTTAAAATCACCCGATACCACTCGCCCAATTACTAAACTCACAAAGCCAAGCATTATACCGGTAACAATATTACCCGTAAGAACGATGAAAACTGCACATAATAACCCCGATAGCGCATCAACAGAGTCATTCATATCCAGCTTACTAACATTACTCAGCATTAATAAACCGACATACATTAATGCAGGTGCAGTCGCATAAGAAGGCACTAAATAACTTACCGGTGCTAAAAACAACATCAGCACAAATAACAGCCCCACCGTCGTTGCTGTCAAACCGGTTTTACCACCCGCTGCCGTGCCCGCTGCAGATTCAATATAAACAGCAGCAGGTGAGCCACCGACAAAACCTGCAAAAATACTACTTACAGAGTCGGCGGTTAATGCTTTACCACCACTGATAATATTACCGCGCTCAGTCAATAAATTCGCTTGGCCAGCAACAGCACGAATGGTACCCGTTGCATCAAAAATAGCCGTCATCACTAACGCTAATACTGTTGGTAAAATAACTGGATTAAGCGCGCCCATAATATCAAGAGAGCCTAATAATGAACCGTTGCCGCCAAATGTTGGTAATGCAAACAAACCGTGGTATTTCACATTAGGATCAAAAATCAATCCAAACACAGAAATCGCAATAATCACCAGTAAAATACCACCTGGCACTCGACGTTTTTCAAGCCCAAGAATAGCGGCTAAACCCACCAACGACATAATCACTGGCAATGACACAAAATCACCAAAAGCAACCGGTAAGCCCGCTTGAGGATTTTTAATAACCAAACCGACACCATTAGCGGCAATCAACAATAAAAACAAACCAATACCGATACCAGTACCATGTGCAATCCCGGTTGGCATATTTCTCATGATCCAACCACGAATACCGGTAACAGTAATAAAAGTAAACACCACGCCCATTAAGAATACCGCACCTAATGCAACCGGAATACTTACGCCTTGTCCAAGCACTAAACTAAATGCAGTAAAAGCAGTCAATGATATCGCACATCCAATAGCCATTGGCAGACGCGCCCATAACCCCATCAATAATGAACCAAAAGCCGCGACTAAACAGGTAGCAATAAATACTGCACTTTGATCAAAACCTGCCGCACCCAACATGCTTGGCACCACAATTACCGAATAGACCATGGCTAAAAAGGTGGTTAACCCTGCGATAAGTTCTTGTTTAACGCTACTACCACGTTCAGATATTTGAAAGTAACGGTCTAAACCTCGTGTTGATTCATTTAGAGTGTTATGTGTACTGTCATCAACAGACATGATGTCTTCCTATAATTGTCTGGTTTTAATCCGCTATCATTGGTCGTTAATCCTCATTTACTACCAACGCAAACGTTTACTTTTTTAAAGAAAATAAAAGGCTGACATTATTATGGCTCAGCCTTTAGATCATTCTTTACCTAACAATGATACCTAGAAAGTCACTCTCCCTGCCACCATAAACTGATATTTTGGTCAAATAACAATAATATTTTCATCATCACCATAAAAATTCATTACGTCACAGATAAAAAATAATACCAATAAAAGTGTGACGAATGTAACATTATTTTACTTATTGAAAATTAAATAGAAAAATATTCTATATACCCTTTGTATAACTAAGGAATATACGATTTTTTTCTTTACGACTAAATGTATACTCGCAATCAATAACTAACATGTAACGTTAGCTACATATTGAGATGGCAAATATTAAAATTTGCTTTAAATCCGTAATTTTTGATCTTTTATATAGATCGTTAGGTGATTGCAATGAAACACACATTTTGGCCGGCATTTATTGATGTTGTAAAACGCGATGTTGTTCCTGCATTAGGTTGTACTGAACCTGTATCTGTTGCACTCGCCGCAGCAATAGCTGTCAATAAACTCAATATAAATTATCAGAATATTACTGCGATTAATGTGCAAGTTTCAGCCAATTTAATGAAAAATGGTATGGGAGTAACGGTTCCAGGTACTGGTATGGTTGGACTTGAAATTGCAGCCGCTGCTGGCGCTGTGGCTGGTGATAGCAATGCACAATTAGAAGTGCTTAAAAACCTTACCGCTAACGATGTTGCTATTGCCAAAAACATGTTAGATCAAAAAATGGTAACCGTTAGTGTTGCTAATGTCAGCAATATTCTTTATTCAAAAGTTACCATCTTTAGTGCCGATCGTTCTGCTAGCGTGACGATTGCAAATAGCCATACCCATGTGTTAGCGATTGAAGAAGATGGGATCACAACCTATATAGCCGATCCACAACCGACATCAACAACAAAATCTATTACAAGTAATCCTTTTACTGATGCCTCTGCACAAGATATTTTTGATTTTGCAACCCAGGCACCGTTAGCTGATATTGCGTTTATTAAACAGGCTTATCAACTTAACAACGACCTTTCAATTGAAGGTTTAGAAGGTAATTATGGCCTCCAAGTTGGCGCGACATTTAAACGCAGTATGGAACGCGGTTTACTTGCCGGTGGCCTATTAACTGATGTATTACTTCGTACTGCTGCAGCTTCCGATGCGCGTATGGGTGGCGCGATGAAACCTGCAATGAGTAATTCAGGCTCAGGCAATCAAGGGATCGCAGCAACCATGCCAGTAGTAGTAGTAGCTGAATTTATTAATGCCGACGAAGAACAACTTATTCGTGCATTAATGTTGTCGCATTTGATGGCGATTTACATTAAAAGTTATCAAAATAAATTATCAGCATTATGCGGTGCAACAACTGCATCAATGGGCGCTGTGGCGGGTATGACATGGTTACTTGGTGGCGATATTAAACAAATCAGCGCAGCCATTAACAGCATGATTGGTGATATTGCTGGTATGATCTGTGATGGTGCCAAAACCAGCTGTGCGATGAAAGTATCATCATCCGCAGGCTCTGCCGTAAAATCAGCACTAATGGCATTAGATGGCATTGGCGTTACGGGCAATGAAGGCATTGTCGCTCACGATGTCGACAATACTATTCGTAACTTATCAATGCTAGCCAATGGTTCAATGACACAGACTGATGTGCAGATCCTTGATATTATGATTAATAAATAACCACACATTCACTAATATAGTAGCTAACTCCTCTAGATATACATAAAAAGTAAGGTAACTGATTTGCTTTTTTAGCTTTATCTAGAGGATTATATTGCACCACTTGTACAGTTATCAGCAAAAAACAGTAAAAACCGCATTTTACCCCCTTCAAATATTCTTTTTTGTTATATCAAATTACTTCTAGTTATTTAAGAAACACTCTATTAGCGTAATAATTCAGTCATAAACAATACAAACGCTATTAGAAATAACCACCGTCTGATCTAATAAAAATCGCACAATACTGCTTTTTATATTACACCATCTTATGCATTTACATATTATGATTGGTTTTGATATGTGGCTCTAAAATATTTAAAAAACATAAACTTAAAGTACATTTTATGAGCAACCAACACTCATTTATGCTGCTATTTGATTATAGTTTGACTGCTTTATATTTCTAATAAGACGCAAAAAAGGCCGGCACTTGCCGCAAAAATAATAAACCAAATACTGTGATTTGGTTAACTATTCAGGCTGAAATTAATATGAATCAAACAGTCAATATATCTCCAGCAGCAGCGACCAACACACCGCTGCATGTACAAGCAAATATGACCCAAGAACAATGGCGACAAGCGATCAAATTTGACAATGTCGACATCGGCTGGATAGTGATGAGTATTGGTATGGCGGTGGGTGCCGGCATTGTATTCTTACCAGTTCAAGTGGGTGTAATGGGGTTATGGGTATTCTTACTGTCAGCAGTAATTGGTTACCCTGCAATGTATTTATTCCAAAAATTATTCATTAATACATTAGCAGAATCGAAAAAATGTACTGACTATCCGGGTGTTATTTCAGGCTACCTCGGAAAAAACTGGGGCATTGGACTCGGGATCCTGTATTTTTTAATGTTAGTGATCTGGGTACTGGTCTATTCATTAACCGTTACCAATGATAGTGCCTCTTACCTACACTCATTCGGTGTAACAAAAACCCATCTTAATAATAATGTTTTTTATGGTTTAGCTCTAATTAGCTTATTAAGTTATATCGGTTCTAAAAGTGAAAAGTTCTTATTTAAGATCTCGGGATTTATGGCCGTCACAGTCTTGTTATTGGTCGCTGTAATGGGAATATTATTAGTCCCTCAATGGAGCTTTGCCAATATCACACCGGTTCAAGACTGGGGATTAATGCTTAAAAATGCCATTATTACATTACCATTTACCCTTACATCGATTTTGTTCATTCAATCATTGAGCCCGATGGTCATTTCTTATCGCTCACATGAAAAATCGATTGAAGTCGCACGTTATAAAGCCACTCGTGCGATGAAAATTGCATTTACTATTTTATTTGTTATCGTGTTTTTCTTTGCTGTGTCGTTTACTTTTGCAATAAACCAAGCCGAAGCTAAGCATGCGATGGAATTAAATATTTCAGCATTGGCAATGATTGCACATTATTTCCCTGGTAGCTGGGCAACAATTGTCGGTATTGTTATCAATATTTTTGCGGTTGTTACATCCTTTTTTGGTGTATTCCTTGCTTTTAAAGAAGCCTGCCGTGGCCTTGCGATGAACGTATTAGAGCGTAAATTTGAAACTCACGCGATCAACACTAAACTGGTCGATAAATTTACTACTGTTTTTATTATTCTCGTCGCGTGGGGTGCGGTTGCTTTAAACCTACCGATCCTCTCATTTACCTCTATCTGTTCACCTATATTTGGTATTGTTGGCTGCTTAATTCCAGCATATTTAGTCTATCAAGTGCCAAGCTTACATAAATATAAAGGTACCGCGACCAACCTAATTATTATTACTGGGGTTTTATTATGTATTTCACCCTTGTTAGCTTTTATTTAGATCTTTAGATTATTTAATAGCAAAAAAACGCCGCAATCATCATGATTGCGGCGTTTTTATTTGAGTCTGATATAGGCCAATATTAGGCAGTAACAGCATCAACTTGTTTGTTTGCTTTCACACGTTTTTGTGCCATTGCAACCCCAGTTAATACCATAAGACCACCAACATAATGGTAGCTATGTAACTGCTCACCTAACATCACACTCGCAATACCAGCAGCCATAATCGGTAACAGGTTCATGAACATTGCTGTTCTATCTGCACCTAGACGTTCAATACTTTGCATCCATAACCATGGCGCTAATACTGACGCTAATAATGCGGCATACATGATCAGCGGCGCTGCTGCTGCAGTAATCGCCATACGATGACTGGTTAACAACAATGGTGTTAACATCACTACAGCAAAGAGACACTGCACATACACCGAGTGCCAATTTGAGATCGGCATTTTCCAGCGTTTAAGTAACACACAATATAATGCATACACAACAGCGGCTATCAGCATTAAGCCATCACCCTGTTTAATCCCTTGGCTCACCAAATTACTAATGTGGCCATGGCTGAGCATTAATACCAAACCACTTAATGATAGAACCGCACCAACCAGAGCAAAAGCAGATAAGCGTTGACCTAATAATGGCACACTTAAGAACATACTCACCAACGGCACTAATGAAATAATCAATGCAATATTGGTCGCACTGGTGGTTGCAGCAGCAAAATAGCCTAATGATTGGTTAAGCACCATACCTAGCAAGCCTAAAAAAGCTAACTTAGTGAGATAAGGTTTAATAACAGCTCGTTCGCGCCACACAGACTTAGCTAAAAAAGGGGTTAGCGCAACTAAAGCAAAAAACCAGCGATAAAAAGAAATCGCCCCAGGATCAATGACACTAAATGCCATCTTATTGACAATGGCATTCCCTGCCCAAATTGCAACAGTAAAAAAAGGTAATAAATAGAACATTGTCGGCCTTAGATAAAACAGTCATTTCAATAAAGGACATTGAAATAGATAACAACACTATTTTGTCATTTCCTATGAGAAACATATATTCGTAATCGGACATAGAAAATGCTTAGTCGGACATTTATGCGGCTTGGTTAAATAGTTAGCGACGATTCAAACAACAAAACCCTAAATTTCTCACTGTCTATATCAGAATGAGAAATTTAGGGCTTCAAAGTAAAGCGAATATGTATCAGGCTATCATTATTTATCGTCAGTTAGTGGCTCTTTTTCACAAAACATTGTCGCAGCTAATCGAGCCAGGTTATAAGCATCAACATAACCTGAGTGCTGACGCCCTTCCCATTCCACCCCAGCAATTTCCATTGCCGCTCGTTGCCCTAAACGCTTATTAGTGACATGGCGCTGTAATTTAAATAATGTCGCTAAATTTAAATATTCACGAAACGGCATTTTTAGCTCTTTGGCTGCGCACTCTTTGTGTAAAATACGATCATCATGTCCCCAAGCCGCATAGATTTTATGGCGGCCACCAAATTTTTGTTCAATCGAACGTAAAATAGTTGCCAATGGCTTACCATTTTTTTCAATCAAATCAGGCTTAATTCCGGTTAATTCGCTGCAAAAAGGCGAAATTTCATCATGTTCAGGTCGTACATAATGCTGAGCACGTCGTACAATACGTCCTGTATTTAAATCCAGCTCCGCTACTCCAATTTCGATGATTTCACCAGTTCGCGATGTACGGCCATCATTCCAGCAGCACATTTCGAGGTCAAAACAGACAATACGATCAAAATTCATTAAGTTATCCAAGAGTCACGGCGTAAAACGGGCGCAGATAATACCATTTTGTTACCATGGGTTCATCCTTCCACGGCAGATTATTGTTGCTCTTTTATGAACAACAAAACTAAATGACAATCTGCGACACAATTTTCTCAGCTCCTTGTTGCGAGGCGTGATGCGCATCATGATACAAAGGCTGTGAGTCTCGCACCGCATAACAATAGCGGTTATCACAAAACGCTTGCTGGGTATTGATAAAATGAACATTCGCTGGATATTTAGCTTGCTTAAAATGACTTAAAATATCGTGATTACGCTGGGTATAATATGACCTAGACATAGATACAATATTTTTAACGGGCTTACCTAGCCAATAATTTTCATAAAATAACTTACTAATACTACGCCCCATTTCAGGTACGGGTTCAATCACATAAACATTTTTTTTGGTTTTTGCTAATTGTAAAACCAGCCGATCAAATGACGTCAAAATACCCGCATATTGCGCTGTCTTTTGATGTGATAACCGTGGATAAACACCTTCATTTTCACCATATAGCCCTGCCGAATATCGATTAATCAACACCACATTTTGAATTTGTTTATCTTGCAGAATATAATTAGCCGCTTCGTTATACCATCGAGAGCAATGACTAAAATTATTCTTTTGACCATAAGATGGAATACAACCAGCAAAACTAAAATGTTTTAACCCTTGATCTGTTGCTTTTAAGCGATTCGCTAAAGCATAACTAATGCTGATCGCATGGCTATCGCCTAATACAGCCCAATCGATATTTTTACCATAATATTCACACGCGTTAGCAGGATCTTGATAATCATAAACATGGCAATTAATACGATTTGGTGTTGGCTTAATATCTTTGACGATATTATTAACACTCGCAGGAAATCTATCAACGGCAAAGCCATTATTTTTAAATACCACCGCAGCAAGCCCACCAACAACAATAATTAACCAAACAGGAAGTGAGGTTATTAATTGACGAGGTATTGATACCGATTGAGTAGCAATTTTACGATTTTCAATATAGCGGTAACTTAAAGCCCCTAATAATACCGATAGCGGAATACCAATAAATTCAAAATATGGAATAGACAAGTAATAACCTATCACTACCAGCGGCCAATGCCATAAATAAATTGAATATGACCATAAGCCTATGCGCTGTAGAATAACGTTATTAAAAAAGCCTTGCTGTCGATTTGCTAGAATGATCAAAAATGCACCTTCAACAGGCATTAATGCTAAATACCCCGGCCACATGTCTTTTTCGCTCATGGTACTATAAGCGGCGATAATTAATAAAACACCAAGCCACTGACAATATTTTTTATTTTTTTCATTAAGTTGGACTGGATATAGATACACTAATCCACCTAACATCATCTCCCATCCACGAACAGGAAGCAGAAAATAAGCATAGGTTGGGTTTTGATGACTAACATAGAGATTAAACAGAAAGCCACAGCCAGTAATCACTAACAGTATTTTTTTAATCGTTGTTAATTTGAAAATTTTATTAAGAATCACTAATACTATAGGGTAGATAATATAGAACTGCCATTCAACAGACAGCGACCATGTATGTAATAGCCATTTTTCATGTGATCCAGCATCAAAATAACCAGATTCTTTAAAATAAAAAATATTCGAAATAAAGCCACTACTACCCGCAATATGCTTACCTAAAATTCGATAATCGACAGGAGTTAAGTAAAACCAACCTAGAATTAATAATACACTGCACATTGCCATTAATGGCGGAATAATACGATTAGCACGAGCGATATAAAATTTAATAATAGAGAATTTATTATTTGCTAATCCTCTAAATATAATACTGGTCATTAAAAAACCAGAGATAACAAAAAAAACATCCACCCCAGCAAACCCACCAGGAATACGAATCCAGGCTGGATTAAAATGGAATAACACTACTGCAATAACAGCTAAGGCACGTAAGCCGTTAATATCAGTTCTAAATTTCATAAGATTCCTATATAGATCACATCTTTAGGGGCAAATAAAAAACATTCAAAAATAAACGATAATCTCAATACTAATGTCATAAAAAAAACAATAATAGCATTTATTAACAATTAATTATTCGTGATAAGAATTATCTATAAATGATTAATTTAATATTATTATTTATGATATTTATCATTTATTAAAATTAGATTAGAGTATTTAATTTATACTGGCGACAAAGGAAGAAATGCTTTAGCGCAATTGCTTCTTTTATCTAGTTATTGATGGCTGATATACTTATCTATTGGCAATAGTGTTTGGATCACATCATGGCGACTATTTATAACCCAATTATTGATAATAATAATCCACCGAATGATATTTTTTTTGTTCATGAAGTGTTTGAGCCAGATACGAGTACTCTTAGCCATAGTCATTGCTGGGGACAATTACACCTAGTAAGCAATGGTATTATTGAATTGAGTACGCCAAACAAACGTTTTTTAGCTCCGCCCCGTTATGCATTGTGGATGCCTCCAATGATGGAGCATAAAAGCTATATTCGACGTAGTCTTAATTACTGTTCAATGAATATTTGCCCACCACTATCCGATAAACTGCCTATTTATCCTTGTCTATTAGAAGTAAGCGCAATTATGACCGCAATTATTGAAGATCTTCGTCAACGTCACATCATGGTCGCGACTACCGAACAAGATAAGCATTTGGTCACGGTGCTATTTGATCAACTATTATTGTGCGAACAACATGACCAGTTTTTACCCACCAGCGAAGATAAATTACTACAGCCGATTTTAATTGAATTAGAACATAATCCAATTAACAACCTCTCATTAGCGCAATGGGCCCAACAGCTACATACCACAGAGCGTACTTTGGCTCGTCATTACAAAAATAAATTAGGCATCAGTTTTACTGAGTGGCGACAGCGACGTAAGTTTATTTATTCATTACATCTATTACGCCAAGGCATGTCAGTTAACGAAACCGCATTAACATTAGGCTATCATCAGGCCTCACCGTTTATTACCTTATTTAAAAAATACGCAGGTGCTACTCCTGATCAATACCGTTTGCGGTTAGATTAGTCCACCTTACTCGACTAACAGTGATAGAAATCACACCGATATCGAACCGTATAATCCACTATTTTTATTGCTGCAATCAAAAATAAACACCATTGGCGCATGTTCTGTGCGCTAGATCTCTTTCTCACCACCTCAAACCTGAGAGTTAAATCACAACTCATTTGGCTGGTTACAAATGTCCAGCAAATGCACCCTTTATCCCATACCGATAATTGCTTTAGCCGCCCATAATGGCTCCAACAAAACGGCTTTCCGCCATCTTAAACCTGTTATGTTGTTGTCCTTATCCGTGGCCAATGTTTCATAACGAAATGGAGTGATTCTTATGAAAAACCAATTGTCGCAATTAAAACGGCACCTTTTAACAGGTACCAGTCACATGTTACCGTTCGTTGTTGCAGGTGGTGTACTACTTGCCCTGTCAGTAATGTTAGGTGGTAAAGGTGCTGTCCCTCAAGGTGTATTCCTTGAAGGTTTATGGGACATGGGTATTGCAGGTTTCACTTTATTCGTACCAGTGCTAGGTGGCTACATTGCTTACTCTATCGCTGACCGTCCAGCACTTGCTCCGGGCATGATTGGCGCTTACCTTGCTAACCAAGTTAACGCCGGCTTCATTGGCGCTATCATAGTCGGTTTCATTGCAGGTTACGTGGTTCTACAACTAAAACGTATTCCGCTGTCAAACAAACTCAAAGCCATCTCAACTTATTTCATTCTTCCTATCGGTGGTACGTTCATTGTTTCAGGTCTAGTTATCTGGGTTATCGGTGCACCGATTGCAATGGCAATGGAAGGCATGAACACATGGCTACAAGGCATGGCGGGTACATCTAAAGCATTCCTCGGTGTGATTCTTGGTGGTATGACGGCCTTTGATATGGGTGGTCCAATCAACAAAGTTGCAACTCTATTTGCTCAAACACAAGTCGGTACTCAACCATGGTTAATGGGTGGTGTGGGTGTTGCTATCTGTGTGCCGCCTCTAGGTATGTTCCTTGCTACACTTCTATCACCAAAGCGTTACTCTGATGAAGAACGT